>JAYWEB010000343.1:0-8512 GCA_043779575.1 Chthoniobacter sp.
CGAAAACAACTCAACTCAACTCAACTCAACCCTCCATCTATATTTATGAAATACAAAGCCTCAAAATTACAAATTCTTGCGATCAGCGCAGCCGCGTTGACCGTCGGGGTCTCCAGCTCATTTGCTACGCTAACTATTGATCTTCGCGCAACCAGCGGAACCAATGTGACTGTCGGTGGTGGTGGAAAAACCGTCGCGATAGGTGATGCTGGGGCAGTGGCGAGTGTCGTGTTTGAAGTTTGGGCGCAGGTGCAAAATGCAGCCCCCGCAAACAGTATCTTTGGCATTCAGGCTCTCACTGGTTCTATCAAATCAACAACAGTCGGTGGTACCGCAACCGGTTCTATGACTGCCGCGACTATTGGTGCTCCTTTTAATGCAACCAGCCAGAATGGTACTCCGCAGGAATTGTCATCGCCGAACGATACGGTTGGTGATTTGGGTGCGAACTTAACGTCCCCGAATGCGGCTTTTATTAAATTCCGCAAGGATCCAACAGCAGCAGGAGAAAGCGTCGGAGGTGTATTTTTTGCTACGAACAACCAACCGGTTGGTGCTACGAATCTAGCGATTGCAAACGGCTTTCAATTTTTGATGGGGACCGCTACCTTGAACCTAGGTAGCGGCTTCACTGCCTCATCGCTCTCGATGAACTGGGTAATTCCGACATTTAGCACTGTTATTAACAAGAAAACAATTGCCCAGTGGACTGATGCGGACAACATCGTTAACGAGGGAAGCACTCAGGCTGCCGAGATGTTTGTTGGTTCCGCTGTTGTCATCACCGCCGTCCCCGAGCCCTCCGCCTTCGGCATGGTTCTGGTCGGAGCGCTCGGACTGGTCGGCTTCCGCCGCCTCGGCTTCCGCCGCGCCGCCTAAAGCCCCCGCGGGCCACCACCCGCCAAGCCAAAAAAATTCACCGGCCCTGGGAAGCAATTCCCAGGGCCGCTGCTTTTTTCCCCCTCGTTCCCCCCTCGTTCCCAAAGTTAGCGCAGCGCTTTGGGAACGGGTGGGTGAGGCGAAACTCCGTTTCGGTGGCCAGCGGGAGCGCCTGGGGGAGCGCGACCGAAGTCGTCATTCGCTGGAGCGGAAACGGAGCCTCGCCGCGGCGGGCGTTCCCAAAGCGCTGCGCTAACTTTGGGAACGAGACGGACGAGACGAAAAAAACGCCAATGCGTTGCCGCGCCGTCCCTGCTCCCTCCGCCTTCGGCAGGGTCCTGCCCGGAGCGCTCGGCCTGCTCGGCTTCCGCCGACATGGGCTGCCGCCGCGCCGCCTATAAAGCCCCCGCGGGCCACCGCCCCGCCAAGCCCAAAAAACTCACCGGCCCTGGGAAGCCATTCCCAGGGCCGCTGCTTTTCCACCCTCGACCCTTCAAGCCCGGCTGGGGATTTCACACTTCCGGTGCTCACGAACTTCTGATACGGCTTCGATGAATGGCGGATTTCCAATTTACCCCTTACTTCGAGAACAAGGTTCTGCCTCAGCGCCCATATCTTACGAAGCAAATGTGTATTCGCGTCATTGAGACGCCGCTGCGGTGCGAGCCGCAGGAGCACAATCGTTTTCGCTTCTGGGCAGCCGTCCCGGAGCTTGGCGGACGCTTCTTGCGTATCGTCACGCTTGAGGATAAGGTCACCATCCACAACGCCTTCCCAGACCGGAGATTTCGCCCATGAAGCTCAGCTACTATCCCGATACCGATTCCCTGTATATCACGCTTTCACCCCAGCCGGGCGCGGAGAGCGACGAAGTCAGCGAAGGCATCGTCCTGGACTTCGACGCCGCCGGTCATCTGGTCGGCATCGACATCGACAACGCCAGCCACAAGCTCGACTTGGGTGAAGTCATTACCGACCACATCCCCATTCCGGCCACCGCTGCCTGACACGTAAACGGACAAGTCGGCACCCGCCGCCTCGGCTTCCGCCGCGCCGCCTAAAGCCCCCGCGGGCCACCGCCCGCCAAGCCAAAAAATTCACCGGCCCTGGGAAGCAATTCCCAGGGCCGCTGCTTTTTCCGGCAGTGGCCTGGACCGGAGCATACCCGGTCTTTTGCCGGAAGTGAGCCTTCTCGGCCTTGCACAATCCTAATGAGCGGAGCAAAACTGCGATATGCCACACGCCATTTTTATTGAGACCACAATTCCCAGCTACTACGTGTCGCGCCCTTCGCGGAACCTCTTGCAGTTCGCCCGGCAGGAAATCACCAGAGAGTGGTGGGATGGTCAGCGGCACGAGTTCGATCTCTTTACCTCCCAACTCGTCCTCGATGAAGCCCGTGAGGGAGAACCCGCCAAGGCTGCGGAACGCCTTCAACTGCTGGCGAGGCTGGAGCTTCTGGACCTCAACGAACAGGTCGAGGCACTCGCCACCGAATTGGTTGGCCGCCGCATCCTGCCTGCGACCGCGATCCGCGACGCCTCTCATCTGGCTGCGGCGGGAGTTCACGGCATGGATTTTCTTCTGACGTGGAATTGCAAGCACATCGCCAATCCCTTCATCGCCGACCGCCTTCAATCTTGCTTTTCCGCGATGGGGGTTCATCTTCCCGTTATCTGCACTCCTGGGCAGTTTATTTCCGATGACGACAACGACTCTCAAGACTAACCACCCGAAGGCCACGGATTCGGTTATCGCGGAGGTTCGCCGCGTGAAAGCCGAACTGGCGAAGCGTTTCAACTACGATTTGGCGGCCATGTTGCGCGACGCCCGGGCACGCCAAAGCAAATCTGGCCACAAGGTCGTTACCAAACCGACCGGAGCCTGACCCTGTGCAGCCCTCCGCCTTCGGCATGGTCCTGCTCGGTGGGCCTAGCCTGGCCAGCTTCCGCCGCCTCGGCTTCCGCCGCAACGTCTAAAGCCCCCGCGGCCCACCGCCCGCGCCAAGCCAACCTTTCACCGGCCCTGGGAAGCCATTCCCAGGGCCGCTGCTTTTCCACCCCCCTCCTACTCTCACCGCATCGTTCGGCGCAAAACCGCACCTTGCCACGAGATAGAGAGGCAAGTAGCCTCACCCCATGAGCATCGAAGAAATCAAAAGCAGCATTGCCGGCCTTTCGCCAGTCCAGCAGAGCGAGGTGTCCGCTTTTCTTTTTCACATCCGGCACGCTTCCGACGCTGAGTATCAAGAGCGGGTCAACTCCCGATTATCCGATACGGAGCGCGATCATTGGCTGACGCCAGAGGAGTTCGAGCGGAAACTCGACCAGCGGTAAGCCGGCATGCGACCGCATGAGGTTTACCTGCACCTTGGTCTCTTGGAAGCCGTCCCTAAGAGTGGGCTCCAGCGGAGGAAGATCATGGATTTCATCCACCGCCTGCGGGAGCATCCCGATACCCCCGGCGATTTTACGGACACGGACCCTTCGCAGCGCCAGCGCCAGATCAAAGTGATCGGCGACTATGCCATTACCTATTGGCTGGATAGTCCGGTGCGGGTTGTCATGGTCGTGGACATCAGTCTGGCCGACCAGTAGATACCACCTTCGCCTTTGCGTCCGGTCTTATCGGCTTCCGCCGCTCCTAAAGCCCCCGCGGGCCACCGCCCGCTTCAAGCCAGCCTATCACCGGCCCTGGGAAGCCATTCCCAGGGCCGCTGCTTTTCACTCCTGCTCGTCTCTTACTTCATTTGACGTCGGAGTAAGTCGCTCCTAGCCTGCCAACATGCAAATCACCCTGACCACCAGACGCCAGGCGACTTTCCCCGCGGAGGTCTGCGAGGCGCTGCGTCTGAAGCCGGGCGCACGCTTGGAAATCGTGCCGGGCACCGGGCCGGATGAGTGGCTGATCCGCCCCTTTCGGATTCGTGCCGAGCGCCTTGCTCCGCTCCAAGGAAGGCTGCGGCGCGGGGAAGGCTCATTCGATCCCCAAACCTTCCGCGACACCCCAAAGGATGATGCCGCGCTACGGGATTGATACCTCCATCTTCGTGCGCCTGCTGACCGGCGATCCGGCGAAGGATTATAAGCAGACCCGGGCGGCGCTGGAGAAAATCCTGCACGACGACGCGGCGGCCGAGATCGAGGTTTCCAATCTCGTAATCGCGGAAGGCTACTTCGCCGTCCAGCACCACTACGGGGTGCCCAAAGACGAGGCCCGGGCGGCGCTCGTCTCCGTGCTGCCCAGCGGGCTCGTCAAACCCCAACACGGTCAGACGGTGCTGGACGCCTTGAGTGAAGGCCGGGAGCCGGGAGTTCTGGATCGGCTGATAGCCACCGATTACGCGGCCAACGGCCTGATCACCGTCACCAACGACCGGAAAATGAGCCGCCTGCCGCGTTCCCGGCTGCTGTGAGCCCCATGGTCATCATTTCTTCCTTCACCGTCCCCGAGCCCACCGCCTTCGGCATGGTTCTGATCGGCGCGCCCGGCGCGCCCCAGTTCCAACTGCGCTAGATTTTGCGGGCGGTGGTCATGATCGGTAGAATCCTGACCCGCGATTTCGCCTCGTCCACCGTGACCAATGCGCCCGCTTCCAAAGCCAAGCCGTGGCTGGCCAGCACCGTGAGGACGGTCTGCTCCAACCGCGATGGAGAAACGTCCTGAGTGCGAACCTGAATCACACTGGGCCGGCCCGCCTTGGTGTGCGCCAAAATGATGCCGAAATCGAGGTCATGGGTGAAGACGATGGCCTCGTGGTCTCGTGCCCACTGCATGATTTCCGCATCAGCGGCCCGTGGGTCACCCACAGCAGACCAATGCACCGCTTCGGTGCCATGCTCACGGAGCAGGGGAACCCACTCCGGCGATAGGTTCATGTCGATGACCAGCTTCACGCCACGGCCAGCGGCACTTCCATTTCCTCGACACGCCACGCCGCATACGCCAGCGCCTCCCGTACATCCTCCGGCGTCAGGTAAGGATAGAGGCGGACAATATCAGCCGGAGCGTGCCCGGCCGCGATGAGCCCTACGACGGTGCCCACCGTCACGCGCAGCCCGCGGATGCAAGGCTTGCCGCCCATGACGTTCGGATCGTGGGTAATGCGGGTGAGGTTGTCCATGAATTGCAAATTACGACGACCACCCGTGAAATGCACGCGCTATTACCGCCCCGAATGGCTATTTTCCTCTCGTTTGGGAACGCACCTCAGAGGCGAAACTCCATTTCGGTGGCCGGCGGGAGCGCCTCGGGAGCGCGACCCAAGCCGTCGTTCGCCTGGAGCGCAGACAGAGTCTCACCGGGACGGGCGTTCCCAAAGCGCTGCGCTAACTTTGGGAACGAGATGAAAAACACTCCCACCGCCTTCGGCGTGTTCCTGGTCGGTGCGCCCGATCTGGTCGGCATCCGCCGCACCGCCTAAAGCCCCCGCGGGCCGCCGACCGCTTCAAGTCAACCTTTCACCGGCCCTGGGAAGCCATTCCCAGGGCCGCTGCTTTTCCACGAAAAGCTCGTCGCGCCACCCTTCTTCAAGCATCTAACCACCACTTTTGACCTTGTGTGAACGGCTAACCTAACCGACGGTGCCCGCATGATTGCGGAAACGATTCCTGAGCTAAGAAGCCTTTCATTGGGAGAGAAATTGATCCTTGTCGGCGAACTGTGGGACGAGCTCGCCGCCCAACCCAGTGCCTTTCCGCCACGGGAGGACCATATCAAGCTTCTGCAAGAGCGCCTGGAGCATTACCGGCGGCAGCCGGAAGACGTCCATGCCTGGGAGGACGTGAAGGCGCGCTGCTTTTCCGGCGGACGAGTTGATAGTTGATTGACCTCCTTACTATTGAAATCTAGCTTCCCATCATGCGTGCCATTGAATTTACCACGGAACTGAGCGGAGCACGGGTGCTGTCCATCCCGCAGGAGGTTGCCGCACAGCTTCCCAAGACAGGCCGGGCCCGGATCATCGTTCTGACTGACGAACTGACCGGTGACGCCGAGTGGAGCTTGGGTGCTTACCAGCACTTTCTCCGCGACGATGCGCCGGAGGATGCCATTTACGATTCCTGCGGCTGAGATGTTTGGCGAGGTGTTCCTATGTCAGTTTCCGTTCACTTCGGGAAACGCGAGCAAGATTCGTCCGACACTGGTTTTGTTTGACCTGTAGCAGGATGCGGTCATCTGTCGCATTACTTCCGTGAGCCGCACCGGGACGCTCGACGTGACCCTGAACGACTGGCAGGGCGCCGGACTGCTCAAGCCTTCGGTCGCGCGTCTCGACCGGCTCGTGACCGCCGAGAAGACCGTTTTTCTGCGGCGCCTTGGCGTCCTCAGCACCACCGATTTGGCAGCCGTCCGCAACACCTGGAACCTGCGTATGACGCTATGAACGAAACGCCAATGCGTTGCCGCGCCGTCCCCGCGCCCTCCGCCTTCGGCATGGTCCTGATCGGAGCGCTCGGCCTGGCCGGCATCCGCCGCGCCGCCTAAAGCCACCGCCCGCCTAAAGCCAGCCTTTCACCGGCCCTGGGAAGCCATTCCCAGGGCCGCTGCTTTTCCGGCCCACAGGCGGGTGCCGGAGACACCATCCCGATCTGAACGGGCAGCACCACGCACTTCAAGAACGCTTGACCAGTACCGAAACCTCGGCGATTCCTTCCCCCCATGCTCACCGCCCTCGAACAAGTGACCAAAGAAGCGATGGACCTCCCGCCCCGCCAGAAACTCGCGCTGGCCGAGTTCCTCATCGAAAGCGCGGAAGCCGCTGCCGATCCCGAGGCTGAGGCGGCCTGGGATTCCGAGATTGGCGACCGCATCCGTGCCATCGACGAAGGCCGCATCACCGGAGTAGCCTACGAGGACGTAAGGCGTGCGGCCGAGAACCGCTTGGTTCCGTGACCATCCGTTTTTCCCCCTCGTTCCCAAAGTTAGCGCAGCGCTTTGGGAACGGGAGGGTAAGGCGAAACTCCGTTTCGGTGGCCCGCGGGAGCGCCTTGGGGGAGCGCGACCGAAGTCGTCTATCGTCGCCTCGGCTTCCCAGCCTCGTTGCGTCTCCGTGTCGCTTGGAATCCCGGTTGACGGAACTTGCACCCTCGTTGGACTCCGTTTGTGATTATTGTTGATGCCGACGCAGTCGCGTCTGATTTGGGAGCCTACCTCGCGAAAGTGGAACATGGTGAGACCGTGGTGATCGCCGTCCGTAACCGCCCAGTGGCTGAACTGCGCGCGACCAACGCTCCAGCCACGACTCCGCGGCCGTTTGGTTTGTCTGCCGGGGAGTTTGTCGTTCCTCCCGGTTTCGATGCCCCGCTGCCTGAGGATCTTCTGGCAGACTTCGAGAGCCGGTGAGTCTCCTTCTGGATACCCACGTTTTCCTGTGGTTTATCAGCGCCGACGCAAAGCTGCCCGTGGGTTGGCGCGACTCGATTTGCGATCCAGCCAATCAGGTCTTTCTCAGCGTTGTGTCCGTGTGGGAGGCTGCGATCAAGTTCCAGATCGGCAAGCTTCCGCTTCCGGAGCCGCCAGGCCTTTACCTGCCAGCACAGCGCCGGCGACATGGCATTGCCTCGCTCCCTCTCGACGAGGAGACCGTCGCCCGGCTGAACGCCTTGCCGGCTCATCATCGCGATCCGTTTGATCGTATCCTTGTCTGCCAGGCTATCGAACACCATTTGACGAGCGTGACCGTTGATTCTCTGATTGAACAGTATGGAGTGGCGATCCTTGGCATGACTCGATAGACCTAATCGCCACCCCCGTGAACTGCCCTCCGCCTTCGGCATGGTCCTGATCAGTGCGTTCGGACTAGTCGGCTTCCGCCGCGCCGCCTAAAGCCCCCGCGGGCCACCACCCGCCAAGCCAAAAAAATTCACCGGCCCTGGGCAGCAATTCCCAGAGCCGCTGCTTTTCCCACCCGCGCGCCGAAATGTTCTCTTGCCCAAAGACTGCCAAAAAGTAGGCTGGTTCCATGATTACTCTCGATCACAGTCCGGTGCACTCAGACCCAGAACTCATGGGAGGCACCTTGGTTTTTTGCGGAACACGCGTTCCTGCACAGACACTGCTCGATTACCTCCAGGACGGCTACGACCTCGACGGGTTCATGGAGGAGTTCCCCTCGGTCGCCCGTGCCGATGCTGAGGAGTTTTTGCGCCTGGCCCGCGCAGAAAGTCGCGCGTAACCATCATTCTCGACGAGAACCTGCCCAAAGGACTCCGCCGGATGCTTGTGCCACGCCAAGTGACCACCGTCCAGCAAGCAGGCTACACCGGCATGAAGAACGGCCAGTTGCTCGCGGCACTTGAAGGTGTGTTCGGCATCCTGGTCACTGCCGACAAGAATCTCCGTTACCAGCAGAATCTTACCGACCGGCAACTGGCCATTGTCGAGCTGCCCACGAACCGATGGCCGCTGTTGCGCCTGCTTCAAGAGCGAATTGTCGAGGCGGTTGATCGGTGCCAGCCCTCTGCTTATGTGGTGGTCAACGCCGCCTGACCCATAGCGCTGCAAGCGCCGTCCCCGAGCCCTCCGCCTTCGGGATGGTCCTGATCGGTGCGCTCGGTCTGGCCGGCTTCCGCCCTAAAGCCCCCGCCCGCTTCAAGCCAACCTTTTCACCGGCCCTGGGAAGCAATTCCCA
>JAYWEB010000344.1:0-3440 GCA_043779575.1 Chthoniobacter sp.
GCTCTACGACGCCGCGCGCCTCGGCGCGTGGCTCTGCGGACGCGCCGCCGAGCTGGCGGTCTTCGACGGCGCGGAATCCGCGGAATCGCTCTCCGCCACGCACGTCATCGCGCGGCTCGGCGCCGCCTGCAAAAGTCTCCGCGCCGGCTGCTGGTAAGCCCGCGCCCGCCCGCTACATTCGCCCGCCATGTTCACGGGACTTGTCGAAGAAACAGGCGAACTCCTCGCCCTCGAACGCTCCGCCGCCGGCGCGCGCCTCACCCTGCGCGCCCCGCTCGTCGCCGCCGGCGCGCAGCCCGGCGACAGCATCGCCGTCAACGGCTGCTGCCTCACTGTGACCGCGCGCGCAGGCCCGACCCTCGCCTTCGACCTCCTCGCCGAAACGCTCGACCGCACCCACCTCGGCGCGCTCGCGCCCGGCGCGCCCGTGAATCTCGAACGCGCCCTCGCCGCGCACGCGCGCCTCGGCGGCCACTTCGTCCAGGGGCACATCGACACCGCGGCGCGCGTGCTCGCTTTCGGGAAAGTGAACGCCGATCACCGGCTGGAGATCGAGCTGCCATCGGCCTTCGCCGGCTATGTCGCGTTCAAAGGCTCCATCGCCATCGACGGCATCAGCCTCACCGTCGCCGAAGTGCGCCCCGCGAGCTTCGTCGTCTGGATCATCCCGCACACCCTGGCCATGACGAACCTCCGCGCGAAAGCCGCCGGCGATTTCGTGAACCTCGAATTCGACCTCCTCGCCAAATACGTCGAGCGCCTCCTCGCTGTCCGCGCCGCCTCCCCCACCATGTCATCCTGAGCGGAGCGGAGGCGGAAAGGCGGGCGCAGCGCAGTCGAAGGACCTCTAACTTTTCGCGGGCGATGCGCGGGGTCCATTCGCGAAGATGGTTTGTTCATTTGGCAAACGGGTCCTACCATCCGCCGCTCGCACTTTTCCCAACTCCACACCGCACCATCGCTATGAACGACACCGCCCTGACCACCATCAATTTCGACATCGCCAACGAACCGCTGCCGTCCGATCCGGGCGCGAATCCGTTCAAGCTGGTGGTCGATCCGGTGATGCGCGTGCGGCTGCGGCGGGCGCTCTTCGACATGATCGAGAGCCACGATCAGGAACTCGCGCGCTATGTCGGCGAGGGCAGCCTGGCGCTGGAGAGTTACAAGGAATACATCGAACTTTTCGCGCACAGTCTGAAGCAGACGATGAGCAGCGCGGAGGGCGTGGCCTACCTGCTGCAGGCCTGCGGTTTCGAGGTGAAAAAGGAGGGGATCAACCTCCAGCCCGAGACGCGCTGGAAAGTGCAGCGCTGAGGCGCAATCGCGTTTGACCCGGCGGGTGGAGCGCTCATCATGCGCGCCTTTTTCCACGCCATGATCGAAAAGCACCTCGTCAAACTCGTCGCCGAACTCAAGCTCCAGCCGCGTCAGGTCACCGCCACGGCGGTGCTGCTGGAAGGGGGGGCGACGGTGCCTTTCATCGCGCGGTATCGGAAGGAGCAGACGGGCGAACTCGACGAGGTGCAGATCACCGCGATCCGCGACCGGCTGGAGCAAATGGAGGAGCTGGACAAGCGGCGCGAGTCCATGGTGGCGTCGCTCATCGAGCGGAAACTGATGACGGAAATCCTCCGCGTGAAGATCGACGCGGCGGAGACGATGACGACTTTGGAAGACATCTACCTGCCCTTTCGCCCGAAGAAGAAAACGAAGGCGACCGTCGCCCGCGATCTAGGGCTGGAGCCGCTCGCCGACCTGCTCTGGGTGCAAGACCCGGCGACCGATCCGCAGGCGGCGGCGGGGCCGTTTGTCGGGCCGGAGATCGAGATCGACGCGAAAAAATACAGCGTCCCGGATGTCGCCGCCGCGCTGGCCGGGGCGCGCGACATCCTCGCGGAGCGGATGAATGACGACGCGGCGGCGCGCGCGCAGTTGCGGAATCTTTACCTCACGAAAGGCGTCATCAAATCGAAGGTCATCAGCGGCAAGGAGGAGGAAGGCGCAAAGTTTAAAGACTACTTCGACTGGACCGAGCCGGCGGAGAAAGCGCCGTCGCACCGCGTCCTCGCGATCCGGCGCGGCGAGTCGGAGGGCTTCCTTTTTTCGCGGCTCGTGCCGGATGAAAGCGAGGCGGTGAGCGTGCTGGAGCGGCTGTTTGTGAAAGGCAAAGCGCCCGCCTCGGAGCAGGTCCGGCTCGCGGTGCAGGATTGCTTTAAGCGGCTGCTCGGCTTCGCGATGGAAGGCGAGGCGCGCACCTTTTTCAAAAAGCGCGCGGACGAGGAAGCAATCCGCGTTTTCGCCGACAACCTGCGCGAGCTGCTGCTGGCCTCGCCGCTCGGGCAGAAGGTCACGCTCGGCATCGACCCCGGCTTTCGCACCGGCTGCAAAGTGGTGCTGCTCGACCGGCAGGGAAAGCTGCTCGCGAACGACGTGATCTATCCCGAGAAAGGCGCGCGCGATTTGGCGGAGGCGGAGGCACTGGTGAAAGCGGTGGTGACGAAGTTCAAGGTCGAGGCCATCGCCATCGGCAACGGCACCGCCACGCGCGAGACGGAGACTTTCATCCGCAAGCTCGGGCTGCCCGCGGCGATCTCCGTGGTCATGGTGAGCGAAAGCGGCGCGTCGATTTATTCCGCGAGCGATGTGGCGCGCGAGGAGTTCCCGGACAAAGACCTGACCGTGCGCGGCGCGGTCTCCATTGCCCGCCGGCTCATGGACCCGCTCGCCGAGTTGGTGAAGCTCGATCCGAAGTCCATCGGCGTCGGCCAGTATCAGCACGACGTGGATCAGCACGCGCTCAAGCGCACGCTCGACGACGTGGTGGTGAGCTGCGTGAACAACGTGGGCGTCGAGCTGAACACCGCGTCGAAACATCTGCTGGCCTACGTCTCCGGGCTGAACGCGCGCGTCGCGGCAAACATCGTGGCGCACCGCGACGAGCACGGTCCGTTCAAATCGCGCAAGGAACTCCAGAAGGTCACCGGCCTCGGCCCGAAAGCCTTCGAGCAAGCCGCCGGCTTCCTCCGCATCCGCGACGGCGCGCAGCCGCTCGACGCCAGCGCCGTGCATCCCGAGCGTTACGAGCTGGTGGACAGGATGGCCGCCGACGCCGGGTGCTCCGTGCTCGATTTGCTCAAAGACGGCGGCAAGCGCGCGAAGATTCGCCCCGAGAACTACGTCACCACCGAAGTCGGCCTCCCCACGCTCAAAGACATTCTCACCGAACTCGCCAAGCCCGGCCGCGACCCGCGCCAGCAGTTCGAGGCGTTCTCTTTCGCCGCAGGCGTGGAGAAAATGGAAGACCTCCAGCCCGGCCTGAGGCTCCCCGGCATCGTCACGAACGTCACCGCGTTTGGCGCGTTTGTGGACATCGGCGTGCATCAGGACGGGCTCGTTCACATCAGCCAGATGAGCGACGATTTCGTGAAGAACCCCGC
>JAYWEB010000345.1:0-8471 GCA_043779575.1 Chthoniobacter sp.
CGATGCCTGGTATCTGCGGGGCGCGGAAAGCGGCGGGGTGCTCGACATGCACATTCACGATGTGGATGTGGCGCTGTGGTGGTTCGGGCGTCCGCAGTCGATCGCGGCCACGGGGCTCGTCACGCAGGGTCTGCCGCTGGTCGTGGATGCGGCGTGGAGCTACGCGGATGGGCCGAGCGTGCAACTGCACGGTGCCTGGGATCGGCATGGCGGCCCCTTTCGCCACGCCTTCCGGGTGGTCATGGAAAAGGCCACGCTGGTCCACGATCTGGCGGTGGATGCCAATGCGCTGCAACTGCTCCGCGACGGCAAAACGGAAAACGTGCCGTGCGGCGAAGGTTCCGCCTACCAGGCCGAACTCGACGATTTCGCCGCCTGCCTCGCGGCGGGCCGCGCGCCGGAGCGCATCACGCCCGCCGACAGCCGGCTGGCTGTGGAGATCGGCCTCGAAGAGCTGCGGCAGCTCGGGGTGGGCGAGGGGAAGTAAGCGGGCGGGTAAATGGCGATCCGGTAGATGGAGTTCGGTTGGGGATTTACCGCAGAGGCGCAGAGGACGCAGAGGACGCAGAGGGGGCGGGCACCGGATGGAGAGGGAGCTTGCGCGATGGAATCTTTCTTCGCGATCTCTGCGCCTCTGCGTTGAACCCGAACGCCGCGCTTGGAGGCCAACGGCCTCACCCATGCCAGCCCAGGGCAACGCCCTGGGAAAGCGTGAAAAAACAAGCCAGCCCGGAAGGGGCGACACCAGGGATGGCGTAGGATTTTGTCCCGCCCCTTCAGGGCTTGGCCGCGCTGGAATGTCGTTCCCAGGGCGTTGCCCTGGGCTGGCATGGGTGAGGCCGTTGGCCTCCAAGCGCGCGGGCAGTACGACTTTGCCGAGCAGAGCGCGGCGAAATTCGGCCGTTGGCCTCCAAGCGCGCGGGCGGTGCCCGGCGCGGTGGCGCGGTGGCTTCCTATTGCAAAAAGCGCAGCAGATCCGCGCGGAGTTTTTCGGCGTCGGTGCGGAGGAGATACATCATGTGGCCGCTGTCGTAGTGCTCGGTGGTGATGTTTTTTCGCACGCTCGCCGGGAGGGGGAGGTGGCTCAGCGAGTGGCGCAGGGAGTCCTCGGGCACGGCGAGATCGCGGCGGCCGGCGAGGACGAGGACGCGCATTTTGGGGTTCGTCAGCAGGGCGTTGGCGAGCTGCGCGTCGGTGGAGACGTAGCGGCCCTCGAAGCTCGACCACTTCCACGGCAGCCCCGCGTTGAGGACGTGATAGGGGTGGTCGCTTTCGTAGCCGAGTTCGCCGCGGATGTAGGCGTTCACGGCGGAGGCGAAACCGCCGACGATGTTGGAGAAAGACGGGTCGTAGCCGGGTTGCGGGTCGCCGGGGTCGCCGTCTTCGCCGATCACGCGGGCGTCGAAGCGGCCGATGATTTTGCCTTCCTTGCGGAGCAGCGCTTTGCGGAAAAAGGCGGGGTCGATCCGCAGGTTTTGCTCGTCTGCGAGGTCGGCGGTCAGGCCGGTGAAACGCGCGAGTTTTTCCGCCACGCGGCGGCGCTCCTCGGGCGCGAGCGCGGCCCCTTTGAGCAGGGCGACGGAGTATTCGTTTTGGGCAAAGGCGCGGGAGTCGGCCACGGCCTGGTCCACGTCGCCCATGAGGTCGGCGGGGAGTTTTTTGTGGTAGTGCGCGGTGGCGGTGAAGGCGGGCAGGTAGAGGATGAAAGGGAGGTCGTGGCCGGCGTCGGCGTTGAGGGTGCCGAAATTGATGAGGCCCGACATGAGCACGAGGCCCTCGGTGAAAAGGCCGTGCTTGTGCTGGAGATAGGCGGCGAGCCCGGACACGCGCGTGACGCCGTAGCTTTCGCCGAGGAGATACTTCGGCGAGCCCCAGCGCTGCTCGCGCGTGGTGAAAAGGCGGACGAACTCCCCGACCGCCGCAATGTCCTCATCGAGGCCGAAGAACTGTTCGGGCTTCTCGCCTTTGGCGGCGCGGCTCAGGCCGGTGGAAACAGGATCGACGAAGACGAGGTCGGTGGCGTCGAGGATGGAGTTGGGGTTGTCCACCACGCGCGACACGGTGCTGGGGGTGAGCCCCTCGGGCGGGAGGTCCAGCCGCCGCGGCCCGAGCCCGCCGAGGTGCAGCCACACCGCCGAGGCCCCGGGACCGCCATTGAAACAAAACGTAATCGGGCGCGTGTTTCCGGCCTGCGCGGCGAGCCGTTTGCCATCGGCCCCGGTGGCCGCGTAGTACACGTAAAAGACATTCGCCTTCACCGCGCCGTCGTCCTTCAGGACCGGGATGGTGCCGGTCTGCGCGATGTATTTCACCTCGGCGCCAGCGAGCGTGATCGACCCCGCGTGCTCCTTCGGCTTCTCCTCCTTGGGCTTTTCAGCGGCGTCCTTTTTCTCCTCCTTTTTTTCGGGGGCATCGTCGGCGAAAGCGAGGCACGGGAGCAGGACGGCGAGGAGTGTGGCAAGGCGGAGCATAATGAACCGTGGTTTCTGCGCGCTCCGGCGGCTGCCGTCAAACCTTTGGCTCCACAACCGCTGGCTCGGACGCCCTTTTCCGACAGACTCAAGGCGCTGGAGCCCAGGGTTTGCGGTCTTTCCGGTCGTATCGCGAGCCTGCCCACGACCCGCGGCCACCATGAACGATCAGACCCAGTTCCTGAGTTTCGTCACGCCCGTCAAAGACGAGCAGGACACCATCCGCGAACTCGACACCCGCAGCGCCGCCGAGGTCGCGGCACCTGCGGAAGCGCTCACGTCCGGCACGTCACTGCGGCAAAACACCGCGGAGCAATTCAGCCCACGACACCCGCAGCGCCGTCTTGACCCGGCAGATGATTTCGAGGCCGGGATTGGCGGTGCCATTCTCGATCCGTTGCACATAGCGCCGGTCAATCTGCGCGCTTTCGGCAAGATCGTCCTGCGTGAGCTGGCGTCGCAAGCGAAGCCGGTTCACGTTGCGTCCGAAAATCATTCTGGGCGGCAGGCGAACGGCGGGAGCGTGGAAGGTTCGCCGACTTTTGAGAGCGGACGGATTGTCGCTTTTTTTGCGCTTGCCACGGATGGGCGGAGGGCGTTTTCATGCGGCCATGAAATGCTTTTCCCCACGGGCAACGAACGGCATCCCGGCTCCCGTGAATCCGTTCTCCAACCCCGGCACTCTCCCCATGATGAAAATCTTCAAGCAAACGTATGGCCGGTTCGCCGATCGAGTGATGCGCCGAGCCTTGCCCACCGCCAGTGCCCTGCTCGCACCGCTCGCGGCGCTGGCCGTTGATCCCGCTGACAGCGGCCACCCACCCGCAAGCCCGGACGCGCCGCCGCTCAATTTTCAGGTTTTGCAAACGCGGCGCATCAATCTTGGAAACAGATCCGTCATTCTGAACCGGGTGGCCCCGCCGATCCTGCCCCCGGCGCCCGCGCCCCCACTGCCGCCGCCGGAACCCATCCTCACCTTGGAGCAACAACAGGCGCTGACGGAGCGCGAAGCGAAAAAGTCGGCGGTGCTTTTTTTGTCGGCGACGGTCTATGACCATCAGGTGACGGTTTTGCGGTGGTCGGATGAAAACGGTTCCTACCGCGCCTACTCGAACATTGACTTCACCTACCTTTGCGGGCTGGGAGAAATCCAGACCGCCGACGCTGTCTATATGCTCACGATGGGGCTGGGCGAGGATTCCCGAGCGGAAATTCTGGCCTTCAACAGTTCGATCACCCCGGAGCAAGCGGCGGCAGGGCTGACGCCGATGGAGGTGCCGCCAGCGGCGACCGATTTCAGCCCGACCCGTGCGGAATACCTGGTCGTGGAGGACCCGACGCATCCCGTGGCCGACGCGGCCTGCGCCGCCATTGACGCCCTGCATGTCTATTTCGACGCCCACAAACAAAGGCTCATCGAAGATCATGCAAAACGGATGGCTGCACGCCTCGCGAAAGAGAAATGGGATAAGGAGCACCCGCCAATTCCCAAAGACACGGTGATCAATTTCTGGCCGGAAAAGAGCACAGTTTATCCCACGACTCCAAGCCCAGGAACCGCCCGATGAAACCCCGTATCCTACTCCTCACATTCTGGGCGCTGCTGGGGGCGGGTTTCTGCCCCGCGCAAGGCCCGGGCGACCTCAACGAAGGGGTGAAGTTCACCCTCGGCCCAGCCAGCGGCACCTACCGGTTTGCATGGTGGGGACGTTTGGGAAAATCCTATCTCGTCCAGCAATCGGACGATCTGCTGAGCTGGCAGTATCTGCCGATGATCGAAATCGGCAATGACGCCGCTCTTTCCTATGGGTTCACCTCCAATGCCGGACGCTTTTTCCTGCGACTGCAAATTGACACTGAACCGTTCAACGCGGATCGGGATGGCAACGGCATCTACGATGGCTACCAGGCGCTCAATGCCATCGCTCCCAATTCCGGCGGACTGACCTACCTCCAGCAGTATATGCAAGGAAACGCACCGGGCGTGAACAACGCCCCCGGGCGGCTGCCCAATGGTGGAAACACAGCATCAGCGCCGAGTTATGGCACCGCCAGCCCGGGAGGCGGGGGAGCCGGGCCGCTCATGGATCAGGCCCACGACCGCAGTTATTCCCTCACGCCCCGCCCGGCGTCGGTTTCGGTGTCGGCGGGATCGCACACCGATGCAAATGGAAATACCGTCACCGATTACACCACGGCGCACTTGCAATGGGGCAATAATGGCGATGCGCCGGTGCAAGCCATCGCCATTCAGCGCCGGGACAGCGCCGGCCACTGGAGCACGGTCGGGAGCGTGGCCTCCGATAAGACGAAATATGACGATGACAACCAAGGCAGCGGCTTGCGCGCCAGCATCAGCTACCTGTATCGCCTGGCCGTGACCTACGGCAACGGCCAGACGCTCCTATCCAACAGCGCGCCGTATAGTGTTCCGCTGTTTAAGGGTATGTCGGTGCGGAAGAGCCTTAAACAGCGTTGGAATCCGGGATTTCCGGAATTCGTGGCGAGCGATCCGCCGAAGTATTACCTGACGAACACCACTGCCGCCAGTTACCACGCTGCTTTTTCCAACACCAATGGGGGCAGCACAGAACAAGGCAGTTACGTTAATGTTGCGACGCTGTCACCGGATGATGAAACGTATTCCTACGCAGGCACTTCAAGCAGGACTACAAGTTCTTGGAGTTCCGACGGGAGCAGCGCGGGCTCCAGTTATTCGAGCACCGAAAACGCAGATGGAACAACCTGGACGGGAACGTACTCTACATGGAGCACGGATGCCAACGGCCTTTATTCCACCTCGGGAGGATCTTGCGACTGGGCTGCTTACTCGGGAAGCTACTACGGCAACGCGACCGATACCGCCACCATTCGCACCTACTCTCACGCAGACAACAATACGACGGAAACCATTTCTGAAACACGCAGCGACGAATATGCGCCCGAGACATTCTTTGCCGATAGCATGGATCTGTTGCCGCCCTACGGTGACTGGCAGAGCAATTACTACGGGTGGGGATATTACGGCGGATACTATTGGGGGTACAATGGCTGGAATGGATACACGCCCTACCATCATGGATGGTGGATTGCCAGCCGTTTCCACAATTCCACCAATGACTATTTGGGCCTCTCGAAGGTGCAGTATAAATTCCAGGCCAATCCCTCCGCGCCGGTCACCGTTAAATTCTATGATCTTTTTGTGCCGTATGCCGTAGGCACCAACGCTCCCGCGCCGCCTCAGGTGGTCGGCCACCACACGTTTAGCGGCGGGGCCTCCGGGGCGGACAGCGGGGAATTTGAAATTGATCCCTCGACCCAGCCCGATGCCTTTGTGCCGGATAGCGCCACGGGGCACTACTACATGGTGCCGGGGGCGCAACTCGGAGCGAGCGGCAACATTCCCGACTCCAGCACGCCAAGCGGAGGATTTGACTATGCCAGCTATCTCGACCCGCAGCAGAAGACTTCTGGCATAGCTGTCTTAAGGCCGGCCGACGCCACCGGCGCTGGGGCGATCACCGGCGAGGTCCATCTTCCCGATTACGGTATTCCTGGTGCCAAATATACGGTTCACTTCACGGGTGGCAGCGGGTTCACTGTGAAGGATAATCATGACCATATTGTTACCAATGGTCACCAAATCACCCAGGCGGAAATTGATGACGGCACCGCCGGCCTGATTTTCACGGTGACGGCCAACGGTGCCGCGACCGATGGGCAGCAGTTCACGATCACGCTCACGACGAGCGACGCCAATGGCGGTTCCTTTGGCACGGATGCGGTGACGTTCACCAATCAGGTTTCCGCGAATCGTGACTTCACCATCCCTCTCGATGAGGCGTCCGGTTCGCGTTATCGCAAGATCGGACTGAATGGCCGCCCGCTCGCCGACGAGAAGCCGCAGCAAACCGCGGAGTCTGACGCGGAGAAGGAGGAGACTTATATTGATGCGCTCACGCTGGGACTGCGCCACAGCACGACGGATGTGTACGTTCCCGTGCCCGGCAGCGATCTGGCGATCACGGCGCGGCGGGACACGGTCTCGGAAGTCTGGAATATGCACAGTGGCTTGCGTCCGCATGAACGGTTGGACCGCCCGTTTGGCGCGGGCTGGAGTTCCAACCTCTGCGTCAACCTGGAGTATTGCCAAGGTTCGGATGGCATGAGTTACGTTTACGTCACGGATCAAAATGGAGCGCGCCACCGCTTTGTGCAGGTCTATGACGAAAACGGGAATAGGCATTACGTGCCGCTGCCCTCGGACAGCCGGGAAAATGGCGACTATCTGACCTCCTATGACGGCTTCACCTTTACCGACCGATACGGGACGCAAATTATCTTCAATGCCAGCATCGGGACCACGCAGAGCATTGCCAGCGACCGCCACAAGCAGTCGGCCACGGAAATCCATTCCTACTATGGGGTTTCGCAAATTGTGGACCGGCACGGCAACACGCTGACGTATGCCTATCCGGCCGCGCCGACCAAGACGCTGATCCCGGAAACCATCACCTTCAAAGGCATAGGGATCGCGGGAGCCAGCACGCAGGTTCTTTCCATCGAACAGGACACCACCGGGCACATTACCAGGATTTGGGATCCGAATGGCCACGAATTTAGCTACGGCTATACGGACCAGCCCTATAATTTCAACGGGCAGCAATTCCTGGCAAAGACGCTGACCAGCGTGACCGGCCCGGATGGGAAGATCACGCATTACGCTTACGATCTGGCGGAAGAGCCGGACCTGACGCCCGCCGACCTCACCAATGGGCAGCCGACGCCCAAGCTGCATCTGGATGTCAGTGCCATCACCGACCCGAACGCGCACACTTACACATTTGGTTACACCTTCGATCAAACGCACTGGAACTACAACACCAAGAGCGGTTACTTCCAACAGACGGGAGCGCCGCGTTACGTCAATGGCGTGACCCTGCCGGGCGGCCTCGGGCAGACCACGTTTGTCAACAACTCGAAGGTGGCGCTCAAAGTGCAGTATGACCCCGATGGCAAGCTCCACCTGACGGACGACAGCCAGCGCCGCAGCGAAGTGACGGATGCGGGCGGGAACGGCATTACTTACAAGTTCGGCGAAGGGGCAGGGAATAGTGAAGTCTTCAACGTCGGGGGCTTATTCCCGGACACCCCGGCGGCGGCTCTTCCCAAGATCGTCTTCTACAAGACGATGCAAATTGATTACGCGGGCGGCTTCGAGAAGTTCACCTTTGACCCGAGCGCCGGGCTGGCTCTGGGCAGCGTGCGGGACTTCAGCGGGAATACCACGGCCTATGCCTATGGGGACGCCTATGTGCCGCCGGCCAGCGCGCTTTATCCAAAAATCTTTCCGGTCACGGGCATGATGACGAAGTATGCCGACCCGACCACGCAGACGGACGCGCTGGGCGAGACGAAAACATTCAGCTACGGAGCCTACCGGATCATGAACGGGGTGACGGATGAGAACGGGCGTTACCGGAGTTACCAATTGGACGGGGCGGGGCGGCGGTTGGATGAAGTGGTGCATGCGGGCAATGCGTCTTCCGCCATTCTCCAGAAGACGGAGTTTGCCTATGAAAACGCGGCCTTTCCCGGCGTGGTCACAAAAAGGACGGCCAAGAAGCTGAACGGCCCGGCGTGGTCGGCTGATCTGGTAACCCAGTATGTGCTCGATGGAAATGGCCGGGTATGGAAGGAAATCGTCAATCCGGGCGGGCTGGCGCTGACGACGACCACCACCTATGACCGCAACGGCAACAAGCTCGCCGTCACCGATCCGAACGGCCACACCACGAGGTTTGCCTACGACCCGCGCAACCGGCTGACCGAGGTGGTGTATGCGGATGGCTCCGCGAAGCAGATGGACTATTACCCGAATGGGAACAAGTGGCATGAGACCGACGAGAACGGCCGGGCGACGACTTTGACCTATGATGCGCTGAACCGGCTGAAGACGCAGACGCGGGTGGCGACGATGAACGGGGTGCCGACGCCGCT
>JAYWEB010000346.1:0-8465 GCA_043779575.1 Chthoniobacter sp.
AACACCAGCGGCCCGACCATCGAAAAGGCTGGCGACCTCGCGGGTCTGCTCACGACTTTGGAGCGCGGCGACGTGCTTTTCATCGACGAAATCCACCGCCTCCAGCCCGCCATCGAGGAATACCTCTACCCCGCGATGGAGGACTACAAACTCGACATCATCATCGACCAGGGGCCGAACGCGCGCAGCATCCCGCTCAATCTCCCGCGCTTCACGCTCATCGGCGCGACCACCCGCGCCGGCATGCTCAGCGCGCCGCTGCGCACGCGCTTCGGGATGAATTGCCGGCTCGACTACTACACCGCCGCGGAGCTGCAAACGATCGTCCAGCGCAGCGCCGGCTTGATCGGCCTGCCCATCGACGAAGCCGGCGCGCTGGAAATCGCCGCCCGCAGCCGCGGCACCCCGCGCATCGCGAATAACCTACTCCGCTGGGTGCGTGACTTTGCCCAGGTCCGCGCTGGCAACCGCGTCAACCGCGACGTCGCCGACCAAGCGCTCACCATGCTCGACATTGACGCCGACGGTTTCGACGAAATGGACAAGCGCCTCCTTGAAGCGCTGATCCACAAATTCAACGGCGGCCCCGTCGGGCTGAACTCCCTCGCCGTCGCCGTCGGCGACGATGCCGGCACGCTCGAAGACGTCCACGAGCCTTACCTCATCATGCAGGGCTACATCAAACGGACGCCGCAAGGCCGCGTGGCCATGCCGCTCGCGTATAAGAAGCTCGGCGTCGCGATGCCGAAGCGGGATGGGGATTTGTTTGGAGGGTAGATTCGGTTCTTTCCGCGCTGCGCGCTTGTGATTGCCACAAGTCACCTCTAGCATTTCCGCCATGAACATTCCGAGCGCACGCACTTCGCATCGCCGTCCGAAAGCGAAGCCATCACCCCGCGCAAAAAGGACTGTCGCCGCCGGCAAGCTCGCCGACGCGGTTCTCCGTTACCTCGCCGAGCATCCGCAAACCGCTGCCGTTTCCATCACGGTGCGTGGAAAAAAGTTCATCCTGGAGCCGCAGAAGCCGTTGGCTGCCACGCTTCCGAAGGCTCCGTCCGGTTACTTCGCGCGCTTCTACACACCGGAACTCGCCGCCGAGGACAACCGCTTCGCGGCCCATTCAACGCACGACCCCGCGGACTTCATCGAGTGAAACAGTGGGAGATTTACCTGTTCCCGTTTTCCGAGGAACAGCCGCATCCAGCCGTCATTCTTTCCAACGACGAGCGTTGCGCGAACCCCGCCTTCCAGACGGTCAACGCTCTCATCTGCACCTCCGTCCGGCTAAACCGCGAGCCCAAGCCGTTTGAAGCCCTGCTCGACGAATCCGACGGCCTTGATTGGAAAACCGCCGTGCGTTGCGATGTGGTGTACCTGCTGAATAAAGACATATTCCGCGAATATCGGGGAAAGGTCAGCGCGGCGCGGCGCAAGGAAATTTCCAGGAAGATCGTCTTCTCGCTTCGCCTGCCCTCGCCTTGGTAACTCGACGGCCTCAACTGTATAAGAAGCTCGGCGGCGCGATGCCGAAGCGGGATGGGGATTTGTGTGGCGGGTAAGGTCTGGCGGCAGCAACGGCCTTCGCGCGGCTTGAGCTAGCCTTTATCGACCTTCTGCAATTCCGCACCTGCGCGCCAGATGCGGTAGCGGACTTCCACGCCTTCCGGCACATAGATGACCAGTGGCAAACGGCTGTTGTAACGAAGCAACCGCGGCTCACCACCAGCGGCGATGAAGCGGTCCACTTTGGGAGCGTCAGGATCGACGGCCATGAGGGTGCCAGCCATGGGGCCGAGCTTGCGGAGAATGTGATAGTCGAAACCCCAGCCTTCAATGGTCACGGTTTCCAGCGTTCCACCGAAAAAATAGCGGTTGGCCGCGTCCACCCTGACCGTTTTGCCCACCACCAACTCCACCTTGAGACTGTCCTCGTCCTTTTCCGGAACAAGCGGCAGGACGTAACGGATCATGCCCTCGGCGGGAGGTGGAAAGGCCTTCATATTGTCCGCAGCAGGAGCCATGGAGAGGGTGATGGCGAAAGTGGCGAAGGCAAGGAGGAGGGAGCGCATGGGGCTCTAAATATGGAGTGTTCAGGATTTGGGCAACCGGATTAAAAATCCCGCGTTTCTTCTCGGAGGCCGGGAGTTGAGGATTGCGAGGGTGGAGGATCGCGTCCAACTTCCCGGCTCGCCTCCCCCTCCCCGGCGTCCTTTTTCCAACCACATCCCCATGAAACCACGCCTCCATTCCTACCTCGCCACATTCTTCGCCACGCTGCTGCTCGGCAGCCCGCTGGGGTTGGCCGCGCCGCTCGATCTCACCAAGACCAAGCCGGACAAGACCAGCAACGACTACAACCTCGGGCCGACCGGGGCGCAGGGCTGGATGCAGGTCGAGCACGGCATGACCGAGGAGAGCCGGCAGATTCTGATCACGAAGGTCGAGAAGGGTTCGCCCGCCGATGGCAAGCTGGCGGAAGGTGATGTGATCCTCGGGGTCTTCGGCCAGCCTTTCACCACGGATGCGCGCCGGACCTTTGGCCTGGCCATCGGCCGCGCCGAAGCGGTGGACGGCCTGCTGCCGCTGACCGTCTGGCGCAAGGACAAGAGCGCGCCGGTCACTCTCAAGCTCCAGGTCATGGGTGCTTACAGCGACACTTCGCCTTACAACTGTCCCAAGGCGAAGAAGATTCTGGAGCAGGGTCTCGCCGTGCTCGCCAAGAACCCCGGCAAGGAAAACGCTCTGCACACCAACGATCTGGCGCTGCTGGCTGCGGGCCGGCCCGAGGATGTGGAGCTGGTGAAAAAGAGCGCCCTGGCCCTGGCGCAGGGCACGCCCGATGTCGAGAAGCTGTGGAGTGAATCCAACCACGGCGGCATGCATGCCTGGCATCATGGCTACAGCAACCTCTTCCTTTGCGAGTATTACCTCGCCACCGGCGACAAAACCGTGCTGCCCGCCATTCGCTCCCTCACCACCACCATCGTCCGCGGGCAGGGTTACTTTGGCACCTGGGGGCATGGGTATGTCCCGCCCAGCAAGGATGGCAAACTGCACGGCCCGGTCCCGCCTTACGGCCCGGTGAATGCCGCCGGACTGCCCTGCTTCATCTCCATCATCCTCGCGCTGAAGTGCGGCATCGGTGACCCTGAACTTCTGCCCGCCATCGACCGCGCCAATCAGTTCTTTAGTTATTACACCGGCAAAGGTTCCATCCCCTACGGCGAGCACCGGCCCGGCGCCGTGCATGACGACAATGGCAAGAGCAGCATGACCGCCGTGGCCTTTACCCTTGAGGGTCGCAAGCCCGAGGCGCAGTTCTTTTCCAAGATGGTCACAGCGTCCTATGAGTCGCGCGAGTGGGGGCACACTGGCAATGGCTTCAGCTACCAGTGGGGGCCAGTCGCGGCCAACTGCGGCGGGCCGAAAGCCATGGCGGCTTTTATGAAGGAACTCCGCTGGTATTACGACCTCGCGCGGCGCTGGGATGGGTCATTTGTCAATGTCGCAACCGGCGGCGGCACGGCGAGCAGCTATCATGGCACCATCGGTGCCACCGGCTCCTACATGCTGGCTTATGCCGCGCCTTTGAAAAAGCTCGCGATCACCGGACGCAACACCCAGCCGGACCTATGGCTGAGTGACCGGGACGTGGCCGAAGCCATCGCCGCCGAGCGCTGGGTCGGGGAAGGCGCGTACGAGAAGCGGACGACCAAGCAGTTACTCGACGGGCTCGGCAGTTGGTCGCCGCGGGAGCGGGACAGCTCGGCGAAGGAACTGGGCAAGCGCAAGGACGACGTGCTCGCGCCATTGGTCGCGATGACCAAGAGCAAGAACCCGAACGCCCGGCTCGGCGCCGTGAACGCCCTCGGCCAGCTCAAAGCCCGCGCCGTCCCCGCGCTCGACACCCTGGCCGCCCTGCTCAATGACGACGACCGCTGGCTCCGCGTGCAGACCGCCGAGGCGCTCCGCACCATCGGCCCCGATGCCAAAGCGGTGCTGCCGCAGATGCTCAAAGCCGCCACCGTCAAGGATGCCACCGACCAAATGCAGTTCGGCGTCGGCGCACTGGCTTACGCGCTCTTTTACCCCGGCGGAGCCTACGGGCCGAAAGGCTTGCTCGCCGGAAGCATCCGGGAAATTTCCAAGGATCAGCTCTACCCGGTGATTAGGACCATCGTCACCAACCCCGACTCCGCCGCGCGCGGCTGTCTGAAATCCGCCTATGCCAATTTCACCATCGAAGACATGCAGGCCCTGGCTCCCGAAGTCGTCACCAGCATCAGCGAGATGGCCACCGCCAACACCATGTTCTCCAAAGGTGTCCGCCTCGGCGGCATCCAGGCCCTGGCCCGGCTAAAGATCGAGGAAGGCATCCCTTTGACCCTGATGATGATGAACCTCCCCGACTGGGGCAAAGCCTACATCCGCGCCGAGTCGCTGAAGGTGCTCAAGGAATACCGCGGCGCGGCGAAGTCCGTGGTGCCCGACCTCAAGAAAATCGCGGAGGAAAGCCCGAAGGAAAAGGCGGCGATCATGGAAGTGGTCGGCATCATCGAAAGCGACACCAACCCACCCAAGTTGATCAGCCTGAAAGAACATCTGAAGAAGCAGCCGCCGGTGGGTCGGAGTAAGTAAGCTCCAGGGCCATTCGCGACATGCTCGGTGCGGACAAGGAGCGGCTCACTTCAGGGTGCTTCCGTTGTTGCACTTCAAAGTTGAACTCAAGCCCGCGAGCCGCTCAGGCCGCCACGAGGCGGGGCGGAGTCGGGCGGTCGAGCACTTGGCGGATTTTCTGCGCGAGCGCTTTGGGCGTGAAAGGCTTTTGCAGGTATTCGACGGCGGCTCCCTCGACCGCGTGGCGCAGGATTTCGTCGTCCGTGTAGCCGGACATGAAGAGCACGGGCAGATGCGCGAAGTCCCGCATGATCCACGCGGCGAGTTCGCGCCCGCTCATCTTCGGCATGACGAGATCGGTGACGATCAACCGGATGTCCCGGTAGGCGCCGCCATGCAGGATCGCGACCGCCTGCGTGCCATCCTCCGCGGCGATCACCCGGTAGCCGAGGCTCTGGAGAACCTCGACCGCAAGTTCGCGCAAAATTTCCTCATCCTCGACCACGAGAATCGTCTCCGTTCCGGGCGGGAGGGAGTCGTCGCTCGGCGCGCTCGCGGCCACTGGCTGGGCGGCGGTGGCGCGGGGCAGGTAGATGGAAAAGGTAGTGCCGGCACCGGGCGCGCTGGCCACCGAGATCATGCCGGAGGTTTGCCGGACGATGCCGTAGCAAGTGGCGAGGCCGAGCCCCGTGCCTTTGCCCGGTTCCTTGGTGGTAAAGAACGGATCGAAGATGCGCTTCCGCACGTCATCCGTCATGCCAGTGCCGGTGTCGGTGACGGTCAGCAGCACCAACTCGCCGGGGAAGCCATCCGGGATGCGCTGGGCATCCGCGGCGGTGACGGTGGCGTTCGACAAGCGGAGCGTGAGCCGGCCGCCGCCGGGCATGGCGTCGCGCGCATTGACCGCCATGTTCAGCACCACTTGGTGGATCTGTCCGGGGTCCGCCGTGGTGGCCCAAAGGTCCGGCGCAATCTCCGTGACGAGCGTGACATCGGCGCCGATGAGGCGGCGCACCATGCCCTCGATTTCGCGCAGCTCCCCGCCGAGATCGAGGCAGCGCGGCTGCAGCACCTGCTTGCGGCTAAAGGCGAGCAACTGATGGGTCAGCCGCGCCGAGTGCTCCGCCGCGCGGACGATCTGCTTCGCGTCCTGCTGCAGCGGCGACCCCTCGCCCACCTGCCGCAGAATCAGTTCCGCGTAGCCGAGGATGGCGGTGATGGCGTTGTTGAAATCGTGCGCGATGCCGCCGGCGAGCTTGCCGATGGCGTCCATCTTCTGCACCTGGCGGAGCTGATCCTCCAGCAGCTTGCGCTCGGAGACGTCGCTGAAAGCGACGACGCAGCCATTGATCGATCCGTCGCCGTGGCGGATGGGCGCGACGCTGTATTCCACATGGGTCTCCGTCTCATCGCGCCGGATGAGCAGCGTGCGGTCGCCGAAATTTCCCGTCGTGCCATCGTTCAGCGCAACCGCGACGCGATCCGCCGGACGGGTGCGCGTCGTCTCGTCCATGAGATGAAACACCTCGCGGTAGGGCCGTCCGAGCGCGTCGGACGGGGTCCAGCCCGAGACCGTTGCCGCCGCGGCGTTGAGGAAAGAAATGCAGCCTTCGCGGTCGGTCGTGACGACGGCATCGGCGATGCTGCCGAGGGTCGTGGAGAGCCACTGCTCGCGCGCGCGGGTCTGCTTGTCGGTGCGGTGTTTGTAGAGCGCCATCTCGATGCCGGCGTGCAGCGCGCGCTCCTCGAAAGGTTTGATCATGAACCCGAACGGGTCGGTCACTTTCGCCCGCTGCATCGTCGCCTCGTCGGAGTTCGCCGTGAGATAGACGATCGGCACATCCTGCTGCGCGCTGATGGCGGTCGCGGCCTGCACGCCGTCAATGGCCCCCCGCAGATTGATGTCCATGAGGATCAGGTCCGGCTGGTTGGCGGTCGCGGTTTCCACCGCCCGCTCGCCCGTGCCGACGGTGACGGGCACATGGTAGCCGAGCTTGCGGAGCATGGCTTGGAGATCCTTGGCGATGATGCCTTCGTCTTCGACGACCAGAATGTGCGTGGGTGGATTCATACGTGTGCGGTTTCGGGAAAGGTGACTTCGAATTTCGTGCCGGTGCCGTTGGTCATCTGGACGTCGCCGTCCAACTGGTCCGTGAGCGTGGTCACGAGCTGCATGCCGAGGGACTCGGTCTCGCGGAAATTCACGCCCTTCGGGAAACCGACGCCGTCGTCGGCGACGCTGAGCCGGAAACGCGCACCCTCCGCCCGCGCCATGCGGACGCTGATCTCGCCGCTGCGTCCGCCGGCAAAGGCATACTTGAAACAGTTCGTGACCAGCTCATTGACGATGAGCCCGCACGGCACCGCGGAATCCACGGCCAGCATGATGTCCTCGACCTCCACCGAGATGCGGACGGACGCCGCGACTCCCGCGAAACTCCCCGCCAGCCCGCTTGTCAGCGTCTTGAGATAATCCGCGAAGTCGATGCGCGCGAGGTCGTGGGATTGGTAAAGTTTTTCATGAATCAGCGCCATCGAGCGCACCCGAAAGCGGGTGTCCATGAAGAGCTGGCGGGCCTCGGCGTCCTTGATGTTGCCGGCCTGGAGATTGAGCAGACTGGAGATGGTCTGGAGGTTGTTCTTCACCCGGTGGTGAATCTCCTTCAGCAGCACGTCCTTCTCGCCGAGCAGCGCGGTGAGCGAGGCGTTGGAGGCGGAAAGTTCCGCCGTGCGCTCGCTCACGCGGCGCTCCAGTTCGTGGTTTGTACCCTGGAGGATTTCCTCGGCCCGCTGGCGCTCGGCGATGGCGCGGCGCAGCCGCAGGTGCTCGGCACCCGCGGAGACGAGATCGTAGATGATGCTGAAAAGACCCGTGGCTCCGACAATGGCGAACGGTCCGACGAGCGGCAGAAACAGTCCCGCCCGGTTGTAGAGCACCCACTGCGCGCCCGCCCAGAGCGCGGCCGTGGCGAGGAGCAGGCTCACGCGCAGGAATGGCGACCGGCCCGCCAGACAGCAGCCCACCGCGAGCAGGGCGGCGAGCAGCCACAGACCCAGCGCCACCGGCCACGCCACCGCGCGCAGGAACTCGCGTTGCAGCGCGGCGTTGATCGCATTGATCTGAATCTCCGCGCCCGCCATCACCCCCAGCGCCGTCTGGTGTTCGTCGTGCTGCCAGTTTCCCGCCGCGCCGACGACCACGATTTTGTCGCGAAAAAACGCGCCGCCGCCGTAGTTCCGCTGCCAGTATTCCGGGACGAAAATCTCGTGGATCGAGTACGGGCGAAAGGTCCCCGGCGGCCCGGCGAGACGCATGCGGCGACTCCCGCGATCCGGGGGCACCGCCGCGCCGCGGCCCGCTTTCTCCAGCGCGCGGCCCGCCAGCGAAACTTCCTCGCCGCCCGTCCACACGCCATGCTGCACGGCGAAGCGGTATTGCGCCTGGCGCACCACGCCGTCGGCGTCCGGCCAGAAATTGTCGTAGCCGATGCGCGTGTCGCGCGCCGCGCCGGGCGGGATCAGCGTCGCCGCCGGCACGCTGAAAACGAAGGCCCCGCCTTCGAGGTCATCCGTGACATTGCCCGCCACGACCACGCGGTCGCGGTGGCGGACGAGACTCTCGCGAAAGGCGTCGTCGTGCGGCGACGGCTTGGGAAAGGTCAGATCGAAGGCCACGGCGCGCGCCCCGGCGGCGGTCAGGCGATCGAGGATCAGCGCGTAGATTTCCCGCGGCCACGGCCATTCGTGGACCATGAGTTGCAGCGCCCGGCGCGCTTCCTCGTCCGCCGCGCCGAGATCGAAAAGTTTCTCCAGATCGGCCGTCTCCAAATTGGCCGAGGCCGTGTCGC
>JAYWEB010000347.1:0-8428 GCA_043779575.1 Chthoniobacter sp.
ATTCGTCCCTATCCCCCTTTCAGGCGCAATGCTGACCCACCTGCGGCAAGGGATCCACGATCCATCAATGCTCTTAGTCAGTCAGACGATGGGCAAACAACAAAAAAAAAGACCATACAGACATGAAACAAATCATCATTCCGATCCTCACCCTCTGCGCTTCAGTGGCCCTGGCCGCTGATGTAGTGGAGACAACGACCACCAAGACGACGACCGGTAACGGCACTATCACCGAATACGCGCCTGGGAAGACCTTCATCATTAAGGAAACCTCTGGGCCTGTGACCTACCATTACGGTAAGACTGTCACCTACGTCACCAAGAAGGGGACGGCCCTGACCGAAGACCAGGTGCGCACGCGGATCAAAGTGGGCATCCCCGTGAGCGTGCATTACATGACCGAAGGCGATCATCGAGTGATCAGCCAGGTCATCGTGGACGAGGAGTAGAGCCCGAAGCACCAGAGCAAAACGTAAGTTTCACCGGGCGGGCGGATGATCCGTCCGCCCGGTTCTGTTGGATGCCATTTTCTCAGACGCCGCAGTAGGAGCTGCGTTCCAACCTCCCAGCCTTCCGTTGCTAACCGGGTTATTCACAAAAATGAATTTTTGATACACGCGCATTGAATTCGGCAGGCGATTCACCAGTATGCTACTAATTATTGCCATTCTTCTCCTGCTGTTTTGGGGCGGTGGATTTGCTTTTCACGTTGCTGGCGGGCTCATTCACATTCTGCTCGTGATCGCCCTCGTGGTTTTCATTCTCCACTTCGTTCGCGGCGGGAAAAGTGTCTGAAAATACGCCGCTGCTGTGACATTGGGAGGCTGCGAGCCGGTTAAAGCTGCCGCCGCAGCGTCCCCGCGATCTCGTCGAATAACTTACCCACTTTGGAGCGGTCCTTTAACTCCGCACGCGTCATTAGCCGGGACTTGAGCTTGTCCGCTTCAAACACCGTCACCTGTTCCGCGGCGAAGGCGGCGTCGTAGATGTTCAAGTTAGCCTCGTCGTTCAAGCGAAAGGACCGGTCATCGAAGTTCGTCGAGCCGACTGACACCCACACGTCATCCACGATCATCACTTTGCAGTGATACATGGTCGGTTGGTATTCGTAGATCTGCACGCCGGCATCGAGCAGCGCGCCCCAGAGCGAGCGGCTGGCACTTTGCACGAGCTTCGCGTTCATATTCGGTCCGGGGACGATGATCTCGATCTTCACTCCGCGCTTGCGGGCGGCGATGAAGGTGTCGATGGCCAGCTCGTCCGGCACGAAATACGCAGCCTGCAATCGAATGCTCGCGGTCGCCGAAGCGATGGAGAGGAGATACATCAGGCGCACACTTTCGCTGTCCTCCCCACGCGAGGATTTGAAGACCTGCGCCGGGGATTCACCGACGGGTTTCAGTTCGGGAAAGTATTCGCTCCCGAATAGGACTTGCGCGCGTGTCTTGATCCAGTTGTCGGTGAAGGCGGCCTGCATCTGCGCGACCGCCGGCCCCTCCAGCCGGTAGTGGGAATCGCGCCAGTGGTCTTTCCCTTCCGCATGGCCCGCCCACAGATCGGCGATACCCACGCCGCCGGTGAAGCCGATCCTGCCATCGACGACCAGCAGTTTGCGATGGGTGCGATTGTTCATGCGAGCCACGGTATGCCAGGTGAGCGGATGATATTTCTCCACCTCCACTCCGGCGGCTTTCATTTCGTCCAGCGCCTGCTGATCGAGCTTTCCGGTTCCTACGGCATCCAGCAGCACATGCACCTTCACCCCCGCTCTGGCCCGCTCGGACAAGGCCTCGGAGAACTTCCTGCCGATGTCTCCCGACCAATAGATGTAAGTCTCGAAAGTAATGGTTTCGCGGGCGCCGCGAATCGCTCCGAGCATTGCCGGGAAGATTTCATCGCCGTTTTGCAACGCGGTGATCCGGTTGCCCGAGAGGATGCCGGGGCCGAGCAAGTGGTTCATGCTGCGGACAAACTGCGGGTCGCTCACCGCGAAACGGTGCTCGACTTGGTAGAGGATCTGTTTCTCTCCCGCGCGGAGGTTTAGAAAGAGCAGGGTGAGGAAAAAGGTCGCCACCACGGCAATGGAGATGGCGAGGAGCAATTTTGTTTTGCGCTGAAATTTCCTTTTTCCATTGTGGTGAGGCTCGCTCATTTAGCGGAGTAAGAACCCAGCGACGGTCGCCGAGGAACCGGCGAGGCATAGCATTACAAGCGGGCTAAGGAATAGGCGGGGAGTATTCATGGCACACTCGAATCGCCTTCTAAGAAAGCGGCGGATGGGTCTATCAATCGACCATTGCAGTGCGGGCCAGCGATCAACGAACAGCCGCCCAGACTTTCGCAGTAGCTCGCCGGGAACGGGATGGTTAGCGGAAGAGCTTCCGCAATTTGCCGGTCACGTTATTGAGCGTGCGATCAAGGTGGAGGTTGGAGAACTGATCGACGCCATTCTGGGCGAGAGCGGCACCATTGCTCGCGAGTGCGCTCGCGCGCCGACGGGCGGGTTCGGCCAGGTCGGTCAGACGCTCCCGCAAATCTTCGAGGAGACGGGCGGCGCGGTTTTCCACGGGGCGTGGTTGCAGGGCGCGGACGACGAGGGCAAGCGCGAAGCCGGCACCTATGGCGAGGAGGATCGCGCGGGTGGGGTTTTCGCGGACCATGCCGTCCATGTCATTGCAGCAGAGTGAGGTTTGGTTTTCGGGTTCGTTCATAAATCAGCTTTGGTGGGTGGATTTGCAGTGGAGGAATTCGGCCGCTTTGAGCAGGCCAAGGAAGAGAAGGACCGGGCGGACCAGGGTGAAGGCCACTGCGACCAAGGCACCGGCAATGGCTCCGATGGGGAGCAGGTTCAGAACGAAGCCGGCGCTGGCCGCAGACAGGACGGCTTTCGTGGGCGCGTGACGGGCGTAATCATCGGCTTTCTTCAGCCAGGAAGCAGATGGTGCGGCCTGTTGGTTGTGAGACTTTTTTTGTTCCATATCGCTCTATGATTCGCGCGCCGCCCGGTGCCGCGTGTGTCTAACTTCGCAAAGTTGCCGCCGCCGACCGTATTATTAAAATTGACCCAAAAATAGGCACGTCCGCGGGCGGAACAGCGACCGAAAATAGAGCATGACTACATTCGCATTCGACGGCTCCTGGAACCAAATCAAAGGCAAGCTCCGACAACAGTTCGGCCAGCTCACCGATGACGACGTGAATTTCTCCGAAGGCAAAGGCGAAGAACTGCTCGGTCGCCTGCAATCGAAGCTCGGCATGGGTGAGGCCCGGCTCAATACGCTTCTCCACAAACTCCAGGAGGAAGTGGACCAAGCGCAGGGCACGATCCGCGGAACGATCGAGTCCGCGAAAGCCGCAGCCAGCCAGGCGGTTGGCGACTTCAAGGACAAGGCCAACGACGCGGTGGAGGGCTTGAAACATGCGGCCTCCGCCAGGGCCGAGGAATTCAAAGGTCAGGCCGGGGAGGCTTATGACCACGCGATGCAAAAGGCGCGGACGCTGCACGAGGACGCCGAAGAATACGTGCGTCAGAAACCCCGCGAATCGCTCCTCACCGCCGTCGCCGTCGGCTTCGTCGCGGGTCTTCTGATCCGGCGCTAATCCATCCTTCAACTCACAAAGCGGCGGACGAAGTTACTTTGTCCGCCGCTTTTTTGGGACAGTTGCCACGCAACAAAAGTTAGGGCGGACGCACCAGCTTTGATTGCCGGCACATCCGCCCCGATGGAATTTTTGAAAGGGTGAGAGCGCGGAGGGCGTGGCTACGATCAACAGCGATCGCACACAGCCTGCACGGACTTGGATCCGCGCCGCCGCCGCGCTCTCAGAGCGGTTAGTTGCCTTGCGGCGCGGCGACGTTGATCACGGATTCGGCCAGTTCGGTGAGATTGGCTTCGGTCTGCGTCTCTTCAGAAAGCGTCTCCTCCAGAATGTCGGCCACTTCGTCGTGACCAAGCTGGCGCGCGAGGCAGACCGCGGTGCCGTAGCCCGCCATCTCGTAGTGCTCCACGCGGCGCGCGGCCCCGATAAGCCCGGCGTCGCGCACGGTTTCCTCGGCATCTTCGCCGATCATTTCGCCGCCTTCGGCGACGATCCCTTCCATCGCCTGGCACTTATGGCCGGTGAGTTTCTTGCCGATGATGCCGCTGATCTTATCGAGCCGCTCCACATGCCCCTTCGTCTGGGCGAGATGTTCGGTGAAACCGGCGCGCAGGTCGGGATGGGTGGCGGCTTTCGCCATTTTCGGGAGAGCCTTCACGAGCTGCGATTCCGCGCTGTAGAGGTCTTTGAGCTCCTGGTGGAGTAGGTCTTCGAGGGTATTGAGTTTCATAGGTAGTTAGTGTTGCGGTTTGCGGATGGTCTTCGCGGAAGACAGCGCGGGTGGTTGTGCAAACTGCGGGGCTTTTTTCACTTCCGATGCCAGCGTCGGGAACAATCCCGACTCTCGGGAATGCAAATAGAACCGCGCATTGGACGGCACTCGATTCCGACTAAACCACCATGCGTATTTTTCTCGTCGAAAATCATCCGGTTACGCTGGCCTGCGTGCGCCGCCATTTGGAGCGGCTCGGGCATGAGGTGGAGACGGCGGAAACGGTTGCAGATACGCTGCGAAAGCTTCCTGCAAAACCTCGCGATTTGCTCATCGCCGATGTCGGCCTACCGGACGGCGATGGCTGCACCTTGCTGGAAAGTCTCGGCCCCGCGTGCCCACCGCTGGCTGTGACGATGAGCGGTTTCGGCAGCCCGGCTGATCAAGCCCGGAGCCGCGCGGCGGGCTTTCAAGAGCATTTGGCCAAGCCTTTTCTGCCAGCGGAACTCGACCGCCTACTACAACAGATTGCAGCGGGCACCTAAGCAAAGACGGCGGCGGTCTCGGAGAAACCGCCGCCGTTGCGAAGTGGGTGGTGACTTATTTCGCCACGAGCGCATCGCGGAGATCGCGGACGCGATTATGCGCGGCCTTCACCGCCACGGATTGCGTCTGGATCGTCGCGCGCACATCGGCGGGCAGGGTTTCTGTTTCGAGGGCCTTCTTGTATTCAGCGACGGCGGAATCTTCGCCCCGTTCGCACTCGGCGAGAATGGCGTGTTCGTCCTTGCTGGTCAGTGCGGCTTTGAGATTGATCCAGCCGCGATGCAACGACGCGGCCACGGAGCCGGTGTTCGCGGGCTCTTTCTCGCCGAGCGAATGGGCGAGCGCCTGCAGCTCTCCGGCGAACTTGCTGCGTTGCAGCGAGTATTCGCTGAAGAGCGTTTTCAGATCTGTGGATTCCACGTCTGCGGCAGCGGCGCGGAAACCTTCCTGGCCGTCTTTGAGGGTTTCGATGAGGTCGTTAAGGATGGAGGTAGTATTTTTCATGGCGGGAAGGGATCGCGCGTGCGGCGGATCACGCGCGTGTGCATTTTTGGCCGACCTCAACTCACCCGCCGGTCCAGCTCGCTCCGCGCGCGCTGGAGCAAGTCGGCGAGACTCTCGGCGGTCTGCTCGCCCAGCCCGGCCAATCCTTCGCGGATGCGGGTGGTCGGCTTTTGCGCCTCTTCCATGCGCCGTCGGGCGAGCAAGCCGACGACGAAGCTCGCCGCCGTCACGGCCAGCAGCGCGCCCAGCGGATTGTAGCCGACTGGTGGAGCCGCGACCTCGATGATATGCGACCGAGCGGGCAGCGGCTCTGCACCGAGCAGCAAAGTGGCAAAGCCGATGACCTCGCCGGTCCACGTTTCAGACGGTTTGGAGGCGCTCTGCACTATGGATTACACGCCCGCCGCGGCTTGCGCGCCGATGAAAGTTTTGAGCTGACCGTCGAGCTGTCCCCGCGCCGCTTCCTCGCCGAGGATGAGGTCAGCGCGCTGATCGCGATGACCAGCAGCGGGGCGATGGAAAAGATCGAGTAGTAGGCCAGCGCCGCGCTCAACCACAGGGCGTTGTCTTCCATCCAAGCGTCGAAGGTGGCCTTGAGCAGATTAAATGGACGGTAGCCGATGAGCGCTTGGAGATTCGTGCACGGCTATCGCCCGGACGTTCTCCCGTGGTTGTGGGCGAACCCGGTGGAGCGCGGAATGGGATGCGTCCGCCGCGGATTGCGCACACGATTTCCGGCTGTCATCATGCGCTCCTTCGACATCGAACCCTCTGAATCCGACAATGCTTTCCGTGAGGTTGCCTGCGCGGTCAGCGGCCGCGGTGCGCCCGATCTCGCGGTGCAGAAATTGATCGAGCGCGCCTGCCGCGAAGCTGTCGAAGACGAACGCCGCCGGATCGCCCAGGCGCTGCACGACGATCTTTGCCAGAACCTGCTGGGCGCGGCCTTTGCCGTGAAAGCCGTCGCCGATACGCTGCCATCCGCTTCCTCCAATGCGGTCGAGCTGAACCTGCTCGCACGGCTGGTCAATGCCGCGGTGCAGCAGGCGCGCGACATTGTCCGCGGCTTGAACTCCGGCGAAATGCGGAAACAGCCATGAGCGTGCCGCCCGCCACTTTTCTGCATTCGCCGCCGGTCGCCACCGCGACGAAGCGCCTGCTCATCGTGGACGATCATCCCGCCTTCCGCCACGGTATCGCGCAGCTCATTGGCAAGCTCGCGGACATCACCATTTGCGGCGAAGCCGAGAACGCGCAAGGCGCGCTCCAAGGCTTGCGCACGCTGCGGCCCGATGTGGCGCTGATTGACGTTTGCATGCCGGGCACCAATGGCATCGAACTCATCAAGCTCATGCTCGCCGAGCAGCCGCGGCTCATCATCCTCATCCTCTCGATGCACGACGAATCGCTCTACGCACTGCGGGCCTTGCGAGCGGGCGCGAAGGGTTACGTGATGAAACAGCAGGCTCTGGAAAACATCCTCGATGCGCTGCGCAAAGTGCTCGGTGGCGGACTCTACGTGAGCCCGGAATTCAGCGAGCGGCTCGTCTTCAAGACCATTCACGGCAGCGACAGCGACCTTGGTTCGCCGGTCGATACGCTCTCGGATCGCGAGCTGGAAGTGCTGCAACATTTTGGGCGCGGCAAGTCCACGCGCGACATCGCCGAAGCGCTGCACCTCAGCGCCAAGACCATCGAAACCCACCGCGCGCACATCAAGGAAAAGCTCGGCTTCAAAAGCGCGGACGAGCTGGTGAAATTCGCCGTGGAATGGACGGCCGCGACGGAAGGCTAGGCCACGCATGGCGGCCCGGCAGGGCCGTTGGATATTAGCCGGTGGTTCCCGCTCGCGGACTCGCTTCACCACCGGCTAATTTCCGGGGAGCCTCCGGCTCCAAAAAGGCGGGTCAACCGAGTTGGTGCTGGGGATCAGCGCCGCCCGCGCAGCCACGTTCGCAGCAGATTGTGGTCGGCGGGTTTGACGAGGTATTCGTCGAAGCCGGCGAGGCGGGCGCGGGCGCGGTCTTCGTCGCTGCCGTAGCCGCTCATGGCCACGAGGAAAGCGCCGGCCAGCGCGGGCATGGCGCGGAGCTGGCGGGCGACTTCGTAGCCGTCCATGCCAGGCAGGCCGATGTCGAGGAGCACCACGTCGGGGGAAAACTCGGCAGCGGCGGCGAGCGCTTCGGGGCCGGTGAAGGCGGTGCGCGTGGCGTGGCCGCGCAGGGTCTGGAGCGTGGCCATGCTGCGCGCGGAGTCTTCGTTGTCATCGACGATGAGGATGCGGCGCGGGGTGTCGCGGGCCGGGACCGTGGGCGGCGACGCGGGCGCGATGGCGGTGGTGAGGATGGGCAGGCGGACGATGAATTCGCTGCCGTGGCCGAGCCCCGCGCTGTGCGCCTCGATGCTGCCGCCGTGCAGTTTCACCAGCCGCTGCACGAGGGTGAGGCCGATGCCCAGCCCGCCGCTCGCGCGATCCAGCGAGCGGGTGGCCTGGACGAAAAGATCGAAGATGCGCGGCAGAAAATCGGGCGCGATGCCCATGCCGTCGTCGCGCACGCGGACGGTGACTTCGGGCGATGCGGCGGCGCGCTCCGCGCTGATGGCGATGTGGCAGCCGGAGCCGCTGTATTTGGAGGCGTTGGTGAGCAGATTGCCAAAGACCTGATCGAGCCGCGTGGCATCGGCGTGGAGAAAAACCGGCTCGGCGGGCAGCGTGATTTTCAGCTCCTGCCCGCGCGCCTCGATGCCCGGTCGCGCGAGACTCGCCGCCGCGTTCACCACGCCGGCGAGCGCCACCACTTGCGGGCGCAGCTCGATCTTTCCCTCGGTGATGCGCGAGACATCGAGCAGGTCGTCGATCATCTGGCTCATGTTTTCGATCTGCCGGGTGAGGATGCCCTGGGCCAGCGCGCACGCCTCCGCACTCGCGCCGGCGGTTTGCAAAATCTCCGCGGCATTGCGCAGCGGCGCGAGCGGGTTGCGCAGCTCGTGCGCGAGGATCGCGAGGAATTCATCCTTCCGCCGGTCGGACTCCTTCAGCTCCTCGACCAGACGCAGATTTTCTCT
>JAYWEB010000348.1:0-21783 GCA_043779575.1 Chthoniobacter sp.
AACAGCGAACCTCCCCTGCCCTACTCGGACATCGTGTCGCTGCTCGCCACGGGCACCACCGTGGGCGAACTCGGCGGCAGCGCCGACGTGCTGGCCAGCCGCGCCGCGATGCTCGCCGTGCAGCAGCTTTATCGCAAAGTGATCCCGCGCAAGGCGGCCTCGGCGGGGCCGGAGAAGACGGAGGACGCCGGGAAGTTCATGGACCGCTTCCAAGTCGAACTCGGCGCGCTCGACAACCGCTCGGGAGGCCAGGCCGTCAACACGCGCTTCCGCATGACCGACAGCCTCTACTTTCTCGGCGACATCGGCGTGGATGGGCGCTTCACCGGCAGCTTGAAATATCTGATCCGTTTCCGCTGATGCGCGCTCCCTTTGCAACTGTGGACAAGCTCCGCGCCGGCTGCGGATTCCTCATCGGGCCGCTGCTCGCGCTGGCCTGCTGCGGGCCGCTCCGCGCCGCCGATGAAAATCTCGCCCGCGCGCTCGCCGGGGCGGACCTGCTGGTCGGGACGGTGAAAGACGCGGCGAATAACAAACTGGATTTCGCGGGCCACCAGACCTTCACCGCCGAGCAACTGCGCGCGCCCATCGCCGAGCAGATTCGCGAGTTGCAGGAGAAAGGGATCACGCCGGTCCGCGCGGATGACACCGCGTTTTACGTCGGCGCGTTCTACCGGAAAAACGGCTTCTCGCAGGCCGCGGTGGAATACCAGATCCGCGGCGACCGGCTGCGGCTGACCATCGTGGAAGGCCCGCGCTCGCTGCTCCGCGGCATCGCTTTCACCGGCAACACCGCCATCCCCACGGCCACGCTCTACGACTACATGATCGGCGCCACGCCCGAGCGGCTGGCGAAGCAACCCGACCAATTTCCCTACACCGCCGCCGAGATCAGCGCCGGGGCCGACCGCGTGCGCGGGTTGTTTCTCTCCGAAGGATTTCTCGACGTGACGATCGACGCCTCCGCCGTGCAGCTCACGGAAAACGGCACGCGCGCCGAGGTCGCCGTCCGCATCGTGGAAGGCACGCGCTACACGTTTGGCGAACTCGGCTTTGCGGGCGACACCCTCTTGCCCCGCGAGCAGCTCGTGCAGGCGCTCGGCGAGATCGCCACCGGCCCGTTTTCGCCCGGCCAGGCGGCGGCGATGCAGCGCAACCTCCAGTCTTTTTACAAAGCCAGGGGCTACTACGAAGCGGAGGTCCTGCTCGCCGCGGAACCCACCGCCGCCGTGGCCGGCCAGGTGCCCGTGACCTTCACCGTCCACCCGCGCGCGCTCTTCCACTTCGGCGGCGTGACCGCGCGCAATGAGACCGCGCGCCCGCGGCTGCGCGCAGACTTTCTCGCGCAGCGCTTCGCGCATCTGCGCGGCAAAGTTTATGCCCCGGAGAAACTCGACGAGACTTTCCGCGAGATGCTGCGGACGGGCCTTTTTGAAAACCTGCGCGTCACCCCGACGCCCGTCGCCGGCGATCAGGTCCGCCTCGATTTCACCGTCGCGGAGGCCAAGGCCAAGGAACTCGGCTTCACGCTCGGCTACGGCACCTACGAAGGCGCGGTCGCGGGCTTCCGCATCGGCGACCGCGATCTTTTCGGCCGCGGCCGGCCGCTGAGTTTCGCCGCGCAATACACCCAGCGCGGGATCAGCGGCGAGTTTCTCTACGTCGATCCCTGGCTCTTCGACACCCGCCTTGCGCTCCGCGCCCGGCTCTACTCGCAGACCCGCGCCGAAGATGGCTACTCGAAGAACGAGTTCGGTTTTCGCACCGACCTCAGCCGCAAAGTGCTGCCGCATCTGGAACTCGGCGCGTTCGCCGAGGCCCACTCCGTCACCATCACCGACAGCACCATCCTCGCCGCCGACCTCGGCCCGACGGACTACCTGCTGCAAAGCGTCGGCCTCACCCAGAGCACCGATTATCGCAACGACCCGATCAACCCCTCGCGCGGCTTTGTCCTCACCTCCGCCTGGGATTTCGCGCAGATCGACAGCGCGCCCGCGTTCCTCCGCGGCACCATGCGCTTTTCCTGGTACCTGCCGGTGGGCCCGTGCCTCCTCGCGCTCGGCGCGCGCGCCAGCTACATCGCGCCGCTCATCGACCAGCTCCCCATCGACGTGCGTTTTTTCAACGGCGGCGGCACCAGCGTCCGCAGCTTTGCCGAGCGCCGACTCGGCCCGCGCGACCGCCAGGGCAACCCGCTCGGCGGCGAATTCTCCACCGTCTTCAACGCCGAACTCGTCTTCCCCATCTACGGCGCGCTCCAGGGCGCGGTCTTCACCGACGCCGGCAGCCTGCTGAACCGCGCCGTGCCCGACTCCGGCGAACTCCGCTACGCCGTCGGCCTCGGCCTTCGCTACAAACTTCCCATCGGCCCCCTCCGCCTCGACTACGGCGTGAACCCCACCCGCCGCTCCGGCGAAGACTTCGGCGCGTTCCACTTCTCCTTCGGCTTCGCGTTTTAGGTTTTTGGGAAAGGCTGCCGCACGCCGCAAGCGGACGCTCCCGGAAGCTACGGAACGAGCACGCGCAGGCGGACGCTGCGGGTCGGGGCGGTGGGGGTGTTGATGGCCGGTTTGACGCGGATGGTGACGGTTTCGGTGAGGCCGTCGGAGTTCGGCACGGGCGGCGCGGCTTCCTCGAAGTCGGCGGCGGTGGTCGTCCAGTCGGTCAGGTCGGACGTGGTCTCGATGAGGTATTGCAGCGGGCCGGGGCTGAGGAGGCGGCGGTAGCGGAAGGTCAGGTAACGCGCGGAGTCCGCGGGATTCAGCTCGATGCTCGTCGTCGGGAGGCCGGTGAGCGCGGCGCTGTGCGGGTCGAGGTTGAGCGCGTATTTGAGGAGGTTGACCACGCCGTTGCCGCTGAGGTCGCCGAGCGGGCCGTTCAGTCCGGTGGCGTTGTCGAAGTTCAGGCCGGACTGGATTTCCCACAAATCGGGGAGGCCGTCGTGGTCGAAGTCGGTGGTCATCGCAGCGAGATAGACGTTCCAGTTGGTCGTCGTGGTGACGGGCGAAAACGCGGTGCTGGTCGTGTGGATGACGAGGGTATTCGTGCCGGGCCCGAGGCCGACGCCGGTGGCCGTCCAGTGGGCGAAACCATCGGTGCTGGTGGCGGGCGTGCCACTGACGGTAAGCGAGGCGACGCCGGCGGCATCGAAGGCCAGGCCTTGCACGGTGAAGGACGGCAGGATGGTGAGCGTCGGGGAAGTGACGATGACGGCCGGGCCGCTCGCGGCTTGATAGGAAGTCTGGAACGGGCTCCAAATGCTGTCGAAAACCGCCGCGCCGCTGATCCGCCGCGAGCGCACGCGGTAGTAGTGCCGGCCATCGCCCAGGCCGGTGAAAGTATGGCTGCTCGCGGCGATGAAGCCGCTCGAGGTCGCGGCGGCAAAGCCGGGATCGGCGGAGCATTGCGCCTCGAACCACTGCGCGCCGTTGACCGGTCCCCACGTCAGAGTCGCGGTGGTGCCGCCGAGGAAAGCGGGCAGCCACGCGAGCGCGGGCGGCGGCAGATTCACGGCGAGCGTGGCCGGGCGCGTGGTGGTGCCGAGGCCGTTCGAGGTGTTGGCGAAAGTGATGTCCGCGGCGTGGTTGCCGGGGTCGGTCTGCGGCGCGGTGACGGTGGCCGTGACCGTGGTGCTCGCGCCTTGCGCCAGCGTGCCGCTGGTCGCGGAAAAAGTGATCCAGTCCGCCGGGGTGGAGACCGCCCACGCGAGGACGCCCGTGCCGTTGTTCGTCACGGTGTAGGTCGCGCTCGGCGCGAGAAACGGCCCGCCGACATTGCCGGAGGCAGCCAGTCCGCCCGCCGGCGTGAGGCCGAGTACGGGAATCCCCAGCACATTGAACGTCGCGCTTTCACCCTCCGCGGCGCCAGCCACCGCGCGCAGCGTGACGCCATCGATGATCTGCCCCGCCGCCAGCGCACCGGTCCAAACGCCGGCGACGAAATTTCCCGTCACCGCCGGGCTCAGCGGCACGGTGCGGTTGCCCGGCGTCCCGCAGTCGAGCGCCGCCGTGCCGGTGTAATCGGCGACCGTGTTTCCCGCCACATCCAGCGCGGTGAGCCGGACGGGGAACGGCACCCCGATGACCGGCGACGCGCCGACCGGATCCCACGCGAAGTGATCGAGCGGGCCGAAGATCACATCGAAGGCGTTGCTCGCGCCGGTCCGCCAGCCGGTGTCGCTGGCGCGGAGGATCACGCCGCTGCCGAAAGTGCCGGCGCTGATCGCCGCGGTCACGGTGCCGCCGCTGAGCGTGAGGGTCGGCGGCGTGATCGGCACGCCGACCAGGGTGTTGAGAAAAACCGTGCCGTTGTAACTCGGCACCGGCAGGCCGCTCGCGGTCACGGCGCTGATCGTCACATTGAACGGCGCACCGCGGATGCGCGGCCCGACAATTGGCGCGATGACGAAATGATGCGCGTCATTGTCTTCCACCGCGGCCGTCGCCGAGCCGGCGGTGAAACCCGCCGCGCTCGCCGTGACGGTGACGGTCGCGTTGCCATCGGCGATCGTATTTTCCACGCCCGTCGCGGTGAAAGTCACGCTCGTCGCCCCGGCGGGAATCGTCGCCGTCGGCGGCACGCTCAACCGCGCGGGAGTGTTCGACGCGAGCGCGACCACGAGGTCGGTGGTCAGCGTGCCGGAGATGGCAACCGTGCCGGTCGAGGTGCCGCCCTCGTTCAGATTCGGGACGGCCAGCGCGAGGTTGGTGTGCTCGTTGTCGGCCACATTCGTCACGCCGCCCGCCGAGACGAGGCCGACCGCCGCGGCCGTGATGGTCACGGCGCGGGTGCCGTTGATTTTCGTGTCGTCGAGAATCGTCGGCGTGAACGCGACGCTCGCTTGATTCGCCGGCAGCGTGACCGTCGCGGGGACCGTCACCGCCGTGGGGTCGCTGGAGGTCAGCGTGATCGTGCGGGCGATGGCGGTCGGGCTGGAAAGCGTGACCGCGCCTTGATTCGCGAGCGCGCCCGCGCCTTCGGTCGGATTCGCGGGCAGCGTGACTCCAAGCGTGGGCAGCGGGTACGTGGAGTAGTCGCTTTCCACAAACCCCGCCGGCATCCCGAGCCCGCGCGAAAGGCCGATCAGCCCTTTCTTCGAGTTGATCGCCAGCAGCGTGATGCGGATGCGCCCGTCGAAGAACATCTCGATCTGGAAACTGTTCGTCAGGACCGTGCCGTATTCCCGCACGTTCAGCCACGTCACCGCGATGCGGTCCGCAAACTGCCGCCGTTTCACCGTGCCGCCGGCCACGGGCGGATTGAGGTCGCGGAAAAGTCCGGCGATGCGCGGTTTCGCGAAATGATTGGTCAGCGATTCCGACCACTGCGTGTCGCTGGAGCCAAAGGTGATGTAGCCGTTGCTGCCCACGTAGAATGACGAGTAGGTCACGCCGTAGTGCTGCACGGTCACGCCGGAAAGTGTGACGAGGGCGCTGGAGTCGTCGGCCATCGCGATCGTGGTGGCCCCCGTGGTGGTGTCCGAGGGGAACGAAGTCACCGGCTCGCGGACCACGGAGTAGCCGGCGGCGATGGCGGTGTTCCGGGTGAAGGTGAAGGACGTGTTCGCGGTGTCGTTGTTCGTGGTGTCGAACAGTTCGGTGAAGTAATCCGGCTGGCCGATGTAGAGATTCGCGATCCGCGTCAGCGAACGTCCGGAGCCGGTGTTGGTGAAGAGGATCGGCTCGGCGAGGATCGCAGTGGGCAGACTGTTTGCCTCCACATTCACGGAGACCGTCACGGTCGTGGTCGCGCTGGGGGCGAGCGTGCCGCTGCCGGCGGAAAGGGTCAGCCATGCGGCGGCGGTCGAGGCCGTCCAATTGAGCGGTGCGGTGCCGTGGTTTTTCAGCGTGTAGGTTGCGGATGAGTTGATGAAAGGCCCGCCGACCGGACCGCTCGCGGTGATCTCCGTGCTCGGGGAGACGCCGAGATCGTCCGGCAGATCGAAGGACTCCAGCACGCCGGTCGTCGTGGAACTTGATGGCGCCGTCGCGCTCGCCCCCATCCCGCGTTTGGCAAACGCCGCCCACAGCTCATTGCGATTCGCGCCCGCGTTGTTCACGAGATCGGCCTGGAGGATGGCGTCGCGCGCCTGGAGGAAATTCGGGTTTGCGGGCGACAGTTTCATGCCGTCCGTGACGAGCTGGAGGATGAGCTGGTTGCCGACCGTGAAGCCGAATTTCGCGATCAAATTCGCCCGCGCTTCCCACAGCGTCACGCACCACACTTCGCCGGAATTGTGGACCTCGCTGGCCGAGGTGCCGATGGCCGGGCTGCGCGGGATGCCGCTGTGCAGGCTGGCCTGCGTGGGGTCGATGTCGCGAAAGGTCAGCGGATTTTTCGCCAGGTCCGTGGTGTACGGATACCGCCGGATTCCGTAGTAATAATTCTGCGTCAGCCCATTGAAGCCCAGCGTGGCGTAGCCGCCCTCGATGTAGTTCCCGTTCACGTCGTCGGTCGCCTTGGTGAGCAGCGCGAGGCTGTAGAAATCGGACCACCCTTCGCCCATCCCCATCGAGGCCGTCGCGCTGATGCCGGCGCCGCCACCGACGAGCCGGTTGCTCAGGCCGTGCGTGTATTCGTGCAGCACGACCGGCGCGTCGAACGAGCCGTCGCGATCCGGCGTGGGGCCGCTGAAGACATACATCTGCATGCGCGGGGCGTTGCCATCCGGCGGGGTGGAAAAGTTCGCGTTATCCGTGCCGCCGCCGTCCTGGGCGTCGGCCTGCACGGCGTCGTTGCCGCTGCCGCCGCGGCCAAAATTATCCACCTGAAAATTGCCCGACGCCTCGTTGAAACCGAGCTGATAGAGTTTGTCGTGCATCCAATTGCACCAGTAGAAAAGCTGCGTCACCGAGGCGTCGCGGTACGTGCTGGGAGCCTGCGTCAGATCGAGCGGAAAATCGAAAACCCGGTTATTCAGGCCGGAACCCTGCGGGCGCGGCGTGTCGGCGACGTTGTTGTTATCGAGGTCGAGGTGCGCGTCCACGTTGTTGCCGAGCGTTTCCGTCACGCCGTCGTTGATCCAGCCATTCGGCGACGCCGTGGTGTCGAGCGCACTGAGCGTGACCAGTGTGCGCGGCACCTCCGCGGGCTGCGCGGTCGAGGGCGTGGCGTGGCCGGGCTGGAAAGGCGTGGGGCTGTCGCCGGTGAAAACCCGGTAGCTGGCCTCGCTGATGTAGTTCGTCAGGCAGTTCCGCACCTGCGCCTCGCCGGTCGTGGCGTCGATCAGGATGCGAAACATTTCCCCAGTCGTCTTCCCCGTCAGCACCACCTCCCAGCACAGCCGCGCGCTGCCTTTGTCCATCGGCAGCCAGGTGAAGTGGATCGTCGCCCCGCGCAGTGCCGCCGCCCGGAACGCCTGCTTTTTCTCCGCCCCCGCCGGAGCCGCGGTGATCGTGAGATCGTCGGCCTGCACGGCCTCCCCGATGTTCCGCCCGGCGATCGCCACCGCCTCCGCCGCCGAGATCGCGGGAGCCGCCAGACGCGCCGCGCGCTCCGGGGTGCCGCGGTTGGCGGCGGCGGTCGGGGCCGCGAGAAAATTGCTGGCCACATTCACGAGTTCGCCGGCCTTCGTGGTGTGCGCCTGCAGGATCGCGCCGAAGACCGGCACGCCGTCCACCTGCTGCTGCCAGACCACGCTGCGCAGCCCGTTGTGCTGGTTCGTGTAATCGCGTTTCACCTGCGCGGTGTTCAGCGCTTCCGCGCCGTGCCCATAGAGTGCTTGGTATTCTTCGAGGAACGCCTTCACCTCCCGATGCGCCTCGCCCTGGGGCCGCGCCTGCATCCGCGCCTTTGGCACCGCGCGTCCTGCACCCGCCGGGCCGGTCAGAAATTCATACGGCGAGCCCACCACCTTCGGCGCTTCGGAGACCGCATCCGTTTCCACCCGCGCCGCCCGCAGCCGCCCGCGCAACTGCGCGGCCGCCGCCGTCTTCTCCGGGCTGACCGCCGCGGGTGCCGCGGGTGCCGCCGCCGGGCGTTTATCAAAGTCCGGCAGCGCCCGCTTTTCCCCTAGCGGACCGGCCCACGCCGCCACCCCGGCGAGGAGCAGCACGCAGAGCCCCGACAGCAGGACAGCGCGCACGCATCGAATGGGGGTCTGGACCGGCATCGGTTTCAATGGCCGGAGCATATCGGGAAACGCCTCGCGGGCAACTAATAGTATTTTATTCCAATCCCCTACCCGCCCCACTGCCGGAACCGCCAAAAATCGCCTCGCCTTGAACCCGTCCCGAGCCTATTTGCGAAGCCCATGAAACTCCGCCCCATCGTCGTCGCGCTCCTCCTCGCCTCCCTCGCCGCCTGCGAGGCTCCGTATAAAAAGAAGGACGACGAGGACAAAAAGCCAATGAAGGACCAGACCGGCGATCAGGCGTTTCAGTCGTTTCTCGGCCGCCTGCGCCGGGCGGTGGCCAAAAAGGATCTCGCCACGCTGACCACGCTGATGGTGCCGGCCCGCGACTTCGGCTACCGCTGGGACACCCCGCCCGCCGGGGAGACGCCGTTCGCTTTCTGGGACAAAAACAATCTCTGGCCCGAGCTGGCCACCACCTTGCGGGAGAACTTCGCCGCGCACGAACTCTACATGGTCGCGCCCGCCGCCGTCGCCAGCCAGCCCGGCTACCAAGGCTACCGCGCCGGCCTCCGCATCGTCGGCGGGAGCTGGAAATTCGCCTACTTCGTCCCCGCGGAAAACGCGCAGTGAACCCGACCGATCCCCTCGCGCTCGGGCTGCCGCATCGCGCGCCGTTTGTTTTTGTGGATGAAGTGCGGGCGCTGGTGCCCGGCGAAAGCGCGGAGTGCGCGAAGACTTTCCCGCCCGGCGAGCCGTTCTTCGCCGGCCACTTCCCCGGCGATCCGCTCGTGCCCGGCGTCATCCTCACCGAGGCGCTCGCGCAGACCGCCGGCCTCGCCGCCGGCCAGCCGGGCCGCGCCTTCCGCCTTTCCGCGATCCGCGGGATGAAATTCCTGCGCCCCGTGCGGCCGGACGATGCAATCGTGTTCAGCGCGCGGAAGACCGCCGTGGTCGGCGCGCTCTGGCAGTTTGAAGTCACCGCCCGCGTCCGCGGCGAGACCGTCGCCGACGGCTTGATCGTCCTCAGCGAAGCGGGAATAAAGTAGCGCGAACTTCAGTCCAACGGGCCTCCATTGGGACCAAAGTCCCAGCTCCTTTCCGACCACCATGCCCACCGACCCCGCCCCGCGTTTCGCCGTCATTATCCCGGCGTGCGACGAGGAGCCGTGCCTCGGCGCGGTCCTCGCCGAACTGCGCGCCGCCCTCGCCGGCCAGCCGCATCTCATCGCCGTCGGCGTCAATGGCTCCACCGACCGCACCGCCGCGATCGCCCGCGCGCATCCCGGCGTGCTCGTGGCGGAAACCAGCGCGCGCGGCTACGGCCACGGCTGCCGCGCGGCGGTGGACCTCGTCGAGCGCGAGCATCCGCCCGTGGATGGCTACATCTTCTTCGCCGCCGACGGCGCGAACGATCCGCGCGACCTCGCCGCCCTGCTCGCCGCCCGCGAACGCGGCGCCGCGATGGTCCTCGGCTGCCGCACGCGGTCGCGGGAAAACTGGCGGCTGATGAACCTGCAATACGTCCTCGCCAATCGCGTTTTCGGATTCCTCTGCGGCTGCCTCACGGGCCGCTTCTTCGCCGACCTCGGCCCGCTGCGCTTCATCGAGCGCGACCTCTTTCACGCGCTGCGGCTGCGCGAGTGGACGATGGGCTGGACCATCGAGGCCCAGATTCGCGCGGCTCGCTCCGGCGCGGAGATCGTGGAGGTGCCGGCCCGCGAGCGGGCGCGGATCGCCGGCCGGCAGAAAGTCTCGCGGGTGAGCGTGGGGCGGACGCTGGCCGTCGGCCTGAAAATCGTCGCCGCCGGCTTTCGCGCGCGGTTTGGCGACTACCGGCCAGTCTCCGAATCGGACCCGGCGGGCGCCTCCCGCCGGCCCGGCGCGGTCTCCAGATCGTAGATTTCCCCCCAGTCGCCGAGCGCCACGCGCGCCGCCCGCTCCTTCCACGGCTCCGTCGAGCCGGAGTAGTCCTCGTGCTCGCAGCGGCCCCAAAAGATGTAGCGCACGCCCAGCTCCCGGGCCAGCTCGCGCCAGTTCGCCTCACCCATCATCAGCGCCTGCAACTGCGCGTCCGGCTTCTCCCACGCGAGCCCGTGACTGGCCACGTGCCCCGCGTAGCCGAGCACCATTTTCCGCCCGCAGAGCAGCAGCGGATGATTGTAAGTCGGCGCACCCGCGAACCGCTCCGTGACCGGCAACTCGCGCACCGCCGCCGCCACCAGATCCAGCTCCTCGCGGCTGGCAATCGCGAAGCCGCGATGCCTGCCGTTGATCCCGCCGAGCGTCGAGACGAAGCCCGAAAAAAACAGCGCGCCGCAGCTCAGCGCGCGCGCCCACTCCGGCCAGCGCGCGATGAGATGCGTCCACAAAAACGGCAGCACCGCGAGATACGACCAGACCATGATCTTCGTATTGTCCCACTCCCACGGCGCGAACTTCACGAAGCAGCACAGCAGGAAAGCGCCGACCGCCGGGAAGACGATCTCCGCCGGCCCGGCCGCGCGCTTGCCCCGGCAGACCACCACGCCGAGCAGGACCACGAAAACCGGCAGCACGCCGAAATTCAGCGGCCAGAAAAAGATCGCAGCGTAGAGCCGCTCCGGCTGGCCGAAGACCTCACCGCACCATTTCACGAACGGCTCGTCCGCCCACATCCAGCCCGCTTTGAAACCCAGCACGCTGGCCCCGCGCAGCATGCCCGTGACGAGCAGCACCAGCCCGCTGGCCGGCAGCAGCGCCGCGCCCACCAGCAGCGCCAGCTCCCGCCGCGCCGGCCCGTGCAGCACGAACCACGAGCCGAGCATCAGCGAGAGAAAGATGAACGTGTGCAGGTGAAAGAGCGGCATCGACGCGTAGAGCAGCAGCTCGCCGCCGCGCGAAAGTTTCCAGCCGTCGCCGCCCTCCCCCGCGAACCAGCGCGCGCGCCAACTGCACAGCAGCGCCAGCCCCGCGGGCAGCGCGAAGAGCAGCCCGCGCTGCGTCGCCAGCAGCGCGAGCGCGAAGCTTTTCCAGGCGTGGACGCTTTGGAAATCGGCCAGCTCGCCGGTGGAAAAAATCGCGAATCCGAACAGCCCGCCATTCGCCAGAAAACCGAACAGCGCGAACCCGCGCCCCCATTTCCACAGCGCCGCGCCGAGCAGCGCGCTGCCCGCCAGCCCTGTCCAGATCAGCCCGCGCAGCGTATCCACGCCGATGAGCGTGAGCAGACTGTTGAAAAGATCCACGCCGATTGGGTAGGTCAGCTTGCCGCCGGTGAAGATCGGGTTGTCCGGCCAAAAGGGCACGCCGCTCGCGAGATGATTGATGTAGGTGAGGTGCAGCGAGAGGTCGCCGAGATTGTTTGGCGAGAGCACCTTGATCGCGTCGCCCTCGCGAAAAACCAGCCACAGAAAAATCCGCGCCGCGACCAGCGCGAAGGCGACGATGGCCGCCCACTCCCATCCGCCCGGCGGTCGCATCGGCACACTTTCGCGACGGCTCCGCCACAGCGTCCCCGCGGCCACCAGCAAGCCGCAGCTCAACGACGCGGCGGCGATCATCGGGCTCAAGCCGCCGCCCGCAAAAGCCAGCGCCACCGCCAGCAGCGCCGAGCTGCTCACCGCATAAAGGATGGCGGCGACGAAGTTCATCGGCGCCCCCTTTCTCCGTCATCCTGAGCGGAGTTCCGTGCGGGCGAAGGCGGGACGGAACGCAGTCGAAGGACCTCTAACTTTTCCGCGGGCGGAGGTGGGGGGAGGAAAAAATGACGAATGACGAATGACGAATGACGAGGGGACTTCCGTAACAGCGATGTTTTCGTCGTTCGCTCCACCGCCTCCGCCCGCGAATAGTTAGAGGTCCTTCGACTGCGCTCCGCAAAGCCTCCGCTCCGCTCAGGATGACGTGGGGTGGCTCGCGCGCGCATGCTATTTCAACTCCTCCTGCTCCGCGCGCGACGCAGGCTGAAACTCCGGCGCCCGGCCGGGGAAGAGATGCCCGAAGGCGCCCTGGCGCAGATACAGCGTCTCCGTCTCCGCGGACCGTCCGCGGATCTTCAGCGACGTTTTGAAATAGTTCGCGCGCAGCTCCGGCTCCAAGTGCTCCACGAGCGGGTCGTCCACGAGCAGCACGTCGGCGTCGAGCGGATCGGGGAGGTTCAGCGCGTTTGGGAAATCGATCCTCGGAAAATCCGCCAGCAACCACAGCAGCGGGTGCTGGCTCGGCAGCACGATGTGCCCGCTGAGGTAGTGCTGGCGCGGGTCCGCCGCCACCAGCGCCCGCAGCGGAGCGAGCAGCTTGTCGATGTCCGTCTGCGTCTGGACATAGACGCAGGGCTCGGCTTCGTCGGCGAAGTGGCGGAAGTTCAGCATCCACGTCGCGTGCAGCGTGTACGCGGCCAGCGCCCCGGCGAACACCGCCGTCACCCACACGTCCACCTTTTGCGCGCAGCGCACCACCGCGAGGCCGAAGACGAAATGGAATGGCCAGATGAGCACGATGAGGCACCACGGCGTCTTGTAGGCCACGATGCTGTAGCCGATGAGCGCGCCGAGGCCGGAGATCGCGAGGTAGCGCGCGAGCCGATTTTTTCCCGGCGCGAGCAGGGCCAGCGACGCCAGCAGGCCGAGCGCGGCGGGCCATTCGCTCGCGATGGTTTTCGTGACGGTGATCTTGCCGCCGGCTCCGCCGAACTCCTGTCCCACGAGGAGCTGCAGCCAGTAGTGCCACGGCTTCTCGTGTCCGGTCGGCACATGCGCCGCGGTGCCCGTGCTGATCCACGCGCCGAAGCACTCGTAAAGCCCCGCCAGCGAGCCGAGCGGGAGCGGGCGTCCCGCCTCGTCGAACTTGCGCGGCCCCGGCCAGTCGAGCAGCCCGCCGGAGTAGAAAAAAACGATCAGCGCCGCGCTCACGCCGGCTACCGTCAACACCTCGCGCCGCCCGAATTTCCAACCCGCAAAAGCGAAGCGCGTGGAGCGCGAAACTTTCTCGAAGAACAGCAAACACGGCACCGCGAGGATCAGCGCCACCATGTGGATCACGTAGGTTTCCTTGGTCAGAATCATCCCCGTCAGCCCCAGCCCCGCAGCCCACAGATGCCGCCGCGCGCCGCAGCGCCACAGCCCCGCGCCGCCCCACACCGTGAGCATCAGGAAAAAAAGCAGCCACGTCTCGTGAATCGCGTAGCGCCCGTAGAAAACCATCGCCGGCGAGATGGCCATCGCCAGCGCCGCCACCTGGCAGACCGGCCGCCCGAGGTAGCAGCGGAAAGCCAGCACCAGCCCGACGCACCCCGTGCTCGCCAGCGCCAGCGGCAGGCGCAGCACCCAGATGTCCCGCCCCAACAAAGTCTGCGCCACGAAGAGCACGTAGAAATGCAGCGGGCCGTGGAAGTTTGTCGGGTCGTAGTGGTAGTAGCCCTGGCTGGTCATCTGATCGACAAACCAACCGTTCACGCCCTCGTCGAAATGCGCCGGCTTCACGTCCAGCCACAGCACCCGCAGCACCAGCGCGAGCAGCACGATGGCCGGTGAAATCCAGCGCGCCAGGGGGATCATGGCTTTGACCGCGCCGCCGCCGGACTGGTAAAGAGCGCGCGCGCCAATGTCGGAAATTCCATATCTCTCGATCGTCGTCCCCGCCTACAACGAGGCCCGGCGGCTCCCGCGGACCTTGGAAAAAATGGCGGAGTTTCTCGGGGAATTGGGGAGGCCGTATGAGGTGCTGGTCATCGTCGAGCGGAGCGCGGATGGAACGCTGGACATAGCCGCCCGCTTCGCCGCGCGCCAAGCCCATTTTTTCGCCGTGGACAACGTCGTCCAGCGCGGCAAAGGCTACGCCGTCCGCACCGGCATGCTCCGCGCCCGCGGCGAGTTCGTCTTCTACATGGACGCCGACCTCAGCGTGCCGCTCGCCGCCGTGCCGGAGTTTCTCGCCCGCTTCGAAAGCGCGCCGCGCGTGGATGTCCTGCTCGGCAACCGCCAGCACGCCATGAGCCGCATCACCCGCCGCCAGTCCTGGTTGCGCCGCACTATGGGCCAGACCTTCAACCGCATCCTCAAGGCGTCCGGCCTCGCCTCCCACCACGACACCCAATGCGGCTTCAAAGCCTTCCGCCGCGAAGCCGCGCGCACCATTTTCTCCCGCCAGACGCTCGACGGCTTCGCCTTCGACGTGGAGGTGCTGCTCCTCGCCGAGCGGCTCGGGTGCAGCATCGCCGACCTGCCCGTGGAATGGATCAACTCCCCCGAAAGCAAAGTCCGCATCCTCCGCGACAGCCTCGCCATGCTCCGCGACACCCTGCGCGTGCGGCGGCTGGCGGCGGGTGGGTGAGAGGGGGAAATCCGAAATCCGAATATCGAAATCCGCAACAAATCCGAAGGAATGGAAAGGCCGAAAAACGGCTGGCGGCTCCGCTCAAAAAAACCTGCCGTCATTCTGAACGGAGGTCAGGAGGCTTTGCGACCTGAACGGAGTGAAGAATCGCTGACTCTACGCGGGCGGAGGCGGTCTGGTGAGAGGTGGGCGCTATCACTCCCACCGCCTCCGCCCAGGTACCGTCAGCGATTCTTCACTGCGTTTCGCCCCCGCCTTCGCCCGCGGCGAAACTCCGTTCAGAATGACGGCAGTTTTTTGGCGGCACTCCCTTCCCACTTTTCCTGCCTTCACGCTTTTCGGGTTGGTTTCGGATTTCGATATTCGGATTTTGAATTTTTCCCAGTAGCGCCCACATCCCCCCGCTGCTAAAACCCGCGCCCTCATGCGACTCCTCGTTACCGGCGGCTGCGGCTTTATTGGCAGCAATTTCATTCGTTACGTCCTCGATCATTACGGACCGGCGATGATCACGAACGTGGACGCCCTGACCTACGCGGGCAACCCCGCCAACCTCGCCGGCGTGGCCGAGACGTGCGGCGAGCGTTACGAATTCCTCCGCGCCGACATCTGCGACGCGGATAAAATCGACGCCGCGCTCGCCCGGCATCAGTACTTCGCCGTGATCAATTTTGCCGCCGAGTCGCACGTCGATCGCTCGATTGATTCGCCCGGCGATTTCATCCACACCAACGTCGTCGGCACCTCCACGCTGCTCAACGCCGCCCGCCGGCACAAGATCCGGCGCTTCGTGCAAATCTCCACCGACGAGGTTTATGGGTCGCTCGGAGCGGAAGGAAAATTTTCCGAAACCTCGCCGCTCGAACCCAGCTCGCCCTATTCCGCAAGCAAGGCCGCCGCCGATCTGCTCGCGCTCGCCTACCATCACACCTACGGCATGGAGGTCGTCATCACGCGCTGCTCAAACAACTACGGGCCGTATCAGTTTCCCGAAAAGCTCATCCCGCTGATGCTCATCAACGCCCTCAGCGACCAGCCGCTCCCCGTCTATGGCGACGGGCTGAACGTGCGCGACTGGATCCACGTCGAGGACCACTGCGCGGCCATCGTCTCCGCGCTGCTCAACGGGAAACCGGGCGAGGTTTACAACGTGGGCTCCGACGGCGAGATGGCCAATATCGACGTGGTGAAGATGATCCTCGCGCAGCTCGGCAAGCCCGAGAGCCTGATCAAATACGTCACCGACCGGCTCGGCCACGACCGGCGCTACGCGATTGATTCGTCGAAAGCGCACCGTGAGCTGCAATGGCGGCCGCGGCACCGGCACGAGCAGGGAATTCGCGAGACGATCGACTGGTACGTCGGCCACCGCGCGTGGTGGGAGCCGCTGCTGCGGAAGGGTTGAGTGCCGCGAAAAAACCTCGCCGTCCTTTTCTCCAACGCTCACGAATTTCAAACCGACACCCGGATTCCCCGAGGCGTCACTCAACACTCAACCATGAAAATCGTCATCATCGGCAGCGGCGGACGGCTGGGCGCGGCGCTGCTCCGCGAGTGGCAGGCGGCGGGCGACGAGGTCGTGGGCTTTAACCACGCGCAACTCGACATCGGGGACGCCGCGCAGGTGCGCGCGCGGCTGGGCGGGGTCGCTTTCGACGTACTGGTGAACTGCGCGGCGCAGACCAACGTGGACCGCTGCGAGAAAGAACCCGCGGAAGCTTTCCTCCTGAACAGCCAGGCCGTGGCGACGCTCGCCGATGTCTGCACGCGGAAGAAGGCGCGCTGCGTCCACATCAGCACGGACTACGTCTTCGACGGCATGAAGCGGGAGCCTTACACCGAGGAGGACGAGGCGCGGCCGATCAGCGTGTATGGTGAGTCGAAACTGCGCGGCGAGCAGTGCCTGCACGCCGTCGCGGACAAACATCTCGCGGTCCGCGTCTCGTGGGTCTTCGGCCCGGATCGCGCGAGCTTCATCGATCAGATTTTGCAGCGCGCACTCGACCACGAAAGCGTGGACGCCATCGGCGACAAGGTGGCCACGCCCACCTACACGCTCGACGCGGCGCGGCTCCTCCGGCCGCTGCTCGACGACAGCCCCGATGGGGTCATGCACCTGTGCAACACCGGCGGCTGCACCTGGCAGGAATACGGCCAGCACGCGCTCGACTGCGCGCTGGCGGCCGGCGTGCCGCTGAAAGCGCGCACCGTGGGCGGGCTGAAGATGGCCGACCTCAAGGCGTTCATCGCGCGCCGCCCGGTCTATACCTCCATGAGCACCGCGCGCCTCGCCCGCGCCACCGGCCAGACGCCGCGCCCCTGGCAGGAAGCCGTGGAGGACTACATCCGCAACCACTGGGCTCCCCGGCACCGCTAACAGTCTGTTGAAAAAAACTCGGAGCAGCGCGGCCGGTTCACGCGCGCAGCTTCACCAGCAGGTCTCCCGCTTCCGCGGAATCGCCAACCGCGACGAGCAGCTCCGCCACCACGCCGTCCTGCTGCGCGTAAATCGTCGTCTGCATCTTCATCGCTTCGAGGGTCACGAGCTTGTCGCCTTTCGCCACTTTGCTGCCGACGCTGATGGAAAGCGCGGTGATCATGCCGGGGATGGGTGCGCCGAGCTGGAGCGGGTCGGCGGGGTCGGCTTTGACGCGCGACTTAGTTTTCGGGGCGACGGATTTGTCCTGCACCACGGCCTCGCGCGGCATGCCGTTCAGCTCGTAGCTGATGACGCGACGGCCTTCGTTGTCGGGCGTGCCGACGTTGATGAGCTTGATGAAAAGCACCTTGCCCGTCTCGATGGAGACGCTGATTTCCTCGCCCGGTTTCAGCCCGTAGAAAAACGCGGGCGTGGGGATGGCGCTCACATCGCTGAACTCGCGCTGAAATTTCGCGAAGTCCGCGAAGACGCCCGGATACATGAGATGCGAGTAAAGGTCGTCCTCGCTCGGCTCGCGTTTCGTCTTCGCGGCGACCTCGGCTTTCGTGTCCTTGAGCTTCACGGGTGCGGGCTTGGTGCGCTTCGGTTTGGCGGTGCCGAGCACGGCGCGCACGACCTCGGGCGGCCAGCCGCCCATCGGCTCGCCGAGTCCGCCGCTGAGCATGTCGAGCACGCTCTCGGGCCAGCTCGTGCCGGGCGGGAGATTCACCACATCGGCGGGCTTGATCCCTTTGGTGAAAAGGAACAGCGCCATGTCGCCGACGACCTTGCTCGACGGCGTGACTTTCACGATGTCGCCGAAGAGATCGTTCACCTCGCGATACGTCCGCGCGATCTCCGGCCAGCGCGCGCCGAGGCCCATTGCCGCGGCCTGCTCCTTGAGGTTGGTGTACTGCCCGCCGGGCATTTCGTGCAGGTACACTTCGGCGCTGCCCGCTTTCGGCGCGGTGTCGAAGGGCGCGTAGAAGGCGCGCACTTGTTCCCAGTAGTCGGAGAACTCATTGAGCGTGCCGAGATCGAGCGCGGTGTCGCGCGGGGTGTGCTGGAGCGCGGCGACGATGGAGTTGAGATTGGGCTGCGAGGTCGAGCCGCTCATCGAGGCGATGGCGAGATCGACGACATCGCAGCCCGCGTCCGCGGCGCGCAGGACGCTGCCGGCGTTGATGCCGCTGGTGTCGTGCGTGTGAAAGTGGACGGGGATTCCGATGGCGTCCTTGAGCGCTTTCACGAGCGCGCTGGCGGCGTACGGGCGGCAGAGGCCGGCCATGTCTTTGATCGCGAGGAAATGCGCGCCCATCTTCTCCAGCTCCTTCGCCATCGCGACGTAGTATTTGAGCGAATACTTCGCGCGCGCCGGGTCGAGGATGTCGCCGGTGTAGCAGATCGCCGCTTCGCAAATGCCGTGCGTGCTTTGCACGGCTTCCATCGCGGCCTTCATGTTGCCGAGGTCGTTGAGCGAATCGAAGACGCGGAAAATATCCATGCCGCTCTCGGCGGCGTGCTTCACGAAACCGGCGACGACATTGGCCGGATAGCTCGTGTAGCCGACGGCGTTCGCGCCGCGCAGGAGCATTTGAAAACAGATGTTTGGCACGCGCTCGCGGAGCACGCGGAGACGCTGCCACGGGTCTTCGTTGAGGAAGCGCATGGCCGTGTCGAAGGTCGCGCCGCCCCACATTTCGAGCGAGAAAAGCTCGGGTGTGCGCCGCGCCACGGCCCCGGCGATGGCGGCCATGTCGGCGGTGCGGACGCGCGTGGCCATGAGCGACTGGTGCGCGTCGCGAAAGGTCGTGTCGGTGACGAGCAGGCGCTTCTGCTTGAGCGTCCATTCGGCAAATTTCTTCGGGCCGAGTTCGAGCAGGAGCTGGCGCGTGCCGGCGGGCGGCGTCTGTTTGCGATCCCAGTGCGGGAGCGGCGCGGGCGTGAGTGCGATGGTCGGCTTGTAGCCTTTCGCGTGCGGGTTGCCGTTGACGATGACGTTGCCGAGAAAGCCGAGCAGCTTGGTCGCGCGGTCGCGTTTCGCCTTGAACTCGAAGAGCTGCGGCGAGGTGTCGATCATCGTCGTCGTGGCCACGCCGGTGCGGAAGATGGGGAAGTGGATGACGTTTTCGAGGAACGGAATGTTCGTCTTCACGCCGCGGATGCGGAACTCGCGCAGCGCGCGATCCATGCGGTCGAGCGCCATGTCGAAGGTCTGGCCGCTGGCCGTGATCTTCACGAGCAGGGAGTCGTAAAAAGGCGTGATGACCGCGCCGGCGTCGCCCATGCCGGCGTCGAGCCGGATGCCGAATCCTTCCGCCGGGCGGAAGGTGAGAATCTTCCCATAGTTCGGCGTGAATTTGTTCTCCGGGTCTTCGGTCGTGACGCGGCACTGCACGGCGTAGCCCATGCGCGGAATGTGATTCTGTTTCGGCAGCGCCAGCTCGGGCCCGTGCAGCTCCGCGCCTTGCGCAATCAGGATTTGCGAGCGCACGAGGTCGATGCCGGTGATCTGCTCCGTGACGGTATGCTCGACCTGGATGCGCGGGTTCATCTCGATGAAAAACCACTCCTTCGTGTCGAGGTCGTAAAGGAATTCGATGGTGCCCGCGTTGTCGTAGCCGATCTCCTTTGCGATGCGTGCGGCGGCGTCGCACAGCTCGTGGCGCACGCGCTCATCCAGCCCCACGCTCGGCGCGATCTCGACGACCTTTTGATGCCGCCGCTGCACCGAGCAATCGCGCTCGTGGAGGTGCAGCACGTTGCCGTGCCGGTCGCCGAGAATCTGCACCTCGATGTGTTTCGCGCGCGGGATGTACTTTTCCAAAAACACCGCCGCATTCCCAAACGCCCGCTCCGCCTCGCCCTGCGCCTCGTCGAGCAGCGCGTCGAGATCGCCGGCCTTGTGAACCACGCGCATCCCGCGCCCGCCGCCGCCAAACGCCGCCTTGATGATGAGCGGAAAACCAATCTGCGCCGCGACCTTCAGCGCCTCCCCGCGGTCGCTCACCGGGTCTTCCGTGCCCGGCAGCGTCGGCACCTTCAGCTTCTGCGTCAGCGCCCGCGCCGCCACCTTGTCGCCCATCAGCTCCAGCAGCTCCGCCTTTGGCCCCACGAACTCAATCCCCGCCGCCCGGCAGGCCCGCGCGAACCGCGCGTTCTCCGACAAAAATCCGTAGCCCGGATGAATCAGATCGACGCCGTGCTCCTTCGCCACCGCCACGATCCCTTCGATGTCGAGATACGCGCCGACCGGCCCCTTGCCCTCGCCCACCCGATACGCCTCGTCCGCCTTGAAACGGTGCATGGAAAACCGGTCCTCCTCGGCGTAGATCGCGACGGTGCGCAGCCCGAGTTCCGTGGCCGCCCGCATCACGCGGATGGCGATTTCCGAGCGGTTGGCGACGAGCAATTTCTTTTGGCGGGGCGGTGCCGCGGGTGGCGTGGTACGGGGTGCAGGCATGGGAAAAAAGGGAGCGCGTTTTTACGGAAGTGCGCGCTGCAACGCCAGCGGATAAGCGCCGCGGGCCACGTCCGTCACCTCCGATCCGCCGAGGTTTAGGCGTTCCGCCCGCAGCAGTTCTTGAATTTTTTCCCGCTGCCGCAGGGGCACGGATCGTTGCGTCCGATTTTCGCGGGATCGACGGGCGGGGTGCGGTATGCGATCGCCTCCTGGATGCTCGGCTCGGGCTCGTCGGGCAGACCGTGCTGGGCCGGGGCGCTGCCGCCGCCGTGCTCGGTCTGCTGCGCGCCGGTTTCGTCGGCGTGGGTGAGGAACTGCGGGAGACTTTGCAGGAACGCGCCGAAGGCTTCGAGGTTGGCCGTGGAGCGGAAGAGGTTGTGCAGGATTTCGCTTTTGATCGCGCCCATCAGGACGGTGAACATGTCGAACGCCTCGGTCTTGTATTCGACCAGCGGATCCTTCTGGCCGTAGGCGCGGAGATAGACGGCCTCGCGCAGCGAATCCATCGAGTAAAGATGCTCCTGCCAGAGCCGGTCGATGGCGTTCAGGAGGATGTTGCGCTCCAGATATTTCACGGCCTCGGCGGGCTCGTGCGAGCACTTCAACTCGTAGCTCTTTTTCACCCGGTCGAGGAGATACTCCTCGACCTCCAGCGTTTTCTTTTCGGCCAGTCCCGCAGCCTCGGCGGTGATGCCGAGCGGGAAAGTGCTGTTCACCCAATGGATGAGCCCGTCGGGGTTCGGCTCGCTGCCATCCTCGGGCAAAAACTCGGCGACCTTGAGCGGGATCATTTCGTCGGCCACCTCGTAGAGCATCGGACGCGGTTCCTCGGTGTGGATGGAGTCGTTGCGCCAGCCATAGACGACTTCGCGCTGCTTGTTCATCACATCGTCGAAATCGAGCGAGCGTTTCCGCTGGAGATAGTTCCGCTGCTCCACACGCTTCTGCGCCGTTTCGACGGACTTGTTCAGCCACGGATGTTCCAGTTCCTGGCCTTCCTCCAAGCCGAAGCGTTCCATCATTTTCGTCATGCGGTCGGCCGCGCCGAAGTTCCGCATGAGGTCGTCTTCAAACGACACGTAGAACCGCGACAGGCCGGGGTCGCCCTGCCGGGCGCAGCGTCCGCGGAGCTGGCGGTCGATGCGCCGCGACTCGTGGCGCTCGGTGCCGATCACATAAAGCCCGCCGACAGCGGTGACGCCGGGTCCGAGCTTAATGTCCGTGCCGCGGCCCGCCATGTTCGTGGAAATGGTCACGGTGCCCGGCTGGCCGGCGCGCGAAATGATCTCGGCTTCCTGCAGGTGATACTTCGCGTTGAGCACCGCATGCGGGACTTTCTCGCGCTTGAGCATGCGCGAGAGCACCTCGCTCGACTCGACGCTCACGGTGCCCACGAGCACGGGCTGGCTGCGGGCGTGCGCCTCGCTGACCTCCTTGACCACGGCGTTGAATTTCTCGCGCCGCGTTTTGTAGATGAAATCGTTCATGTCCTTGCGGATGCAGGGACGGTTC
>JAYWEB010000349.1:0-8399 GCA_043779575.1 Chthoniobacter sp.
CGCGCGTCGTATTTCTCCATGAAAGTGCGGCCCTGCCCGTCGATCAGCCGCGCCCCTTCGCCCCGCACCGCCTCGGAGATGAGGAAGCTGCGCGCCTGCGGGTGAAAGAGGCACGTCGGGTGGAACTGGATGAATTCCATGTTCGCGATTTTCGCGCCCGCGCGCCACGCCATCGCCACGCCGTCGCCGGTCGCGATGCTGGGGTTGGTCGTATAAAGATAGACCTTCCCGCAGCCGCCGGTCGCGAGAACCACGCGGTCGCTGCGCAGGGTGGCCACCTCGCCGGTGGCCTCGTCGAGCACGTAAGCGCCGAGGCAGCGGTCGGTGCTGGCCAGGCCGAGCTTGCCGAGGGTGATGAGGTCCACGGCGATGTGATTTTCAAAAACCGTGATGCTCGGGGCGCGCTCAATCGCCGCCAGCAGCGCGCGCTCGATCTCGCGCCCCGTGATGTCGCGGGCGTGGAGGATGCGCCGCTTGCTGTGGCCGCCCTCGCGGGCGAGGTCCAGCTCGTGCGAGCCGTCGGGCAGCTCGCGCTCATCGAAATGCACGCCAAACTCGATCAGTTCGCGGATGCGCGCCGGCCCATCCGTGACGATGCGCCGGACGACCGCCTCGTCGCACAGCCCCGCGCCGGCTTCGAGCGTGTCCTTCACGTGCAGCTCGAAGGAATCCTCCGTGCTCGTCACGCTCGCGATCCCGCCCTGCGCCCACGCCGTATTCGACTCCGCCCGCGCCCGTTTCGTGACGATCGCCACGCTCCCCAGCTCCGCCGCTTTCAGCGCAAAACTCAGCCCGGCGATGCCGGACCCGATGACGATGAAATCGAAGTGGGTCATCGCAGCCAGAGGTTGTCGAGCAGCCGCGTCTGGCCAAAGAAAACCGCCAGCGCGAACACCGTGCCGCGCCGCACCTCGCGGACCGGGCGCAGCGTGGCGGCGTGGGCGATTTCCACGTAGTCGGGGCGGGCGAGGGGAGCGGTGGCGAGGGTTTTCAAAATGAGCTGGCGGAGTTGCGCGGCGCGGGTTTCGCCGGAGTGGAAAGCGGACGCCGCCGCGAGCAGCGCGCGCCGCAGCACCGGGGCTTGGGCGCGCTCCGCGGCGGTGAGATAGCGGTTGCGCGAGCTGAACGCCAGGCCGTCGGCCTCGCGCACGGTGGCGACCGGCACGATCCGCACCGGCACATTCAGATCGCGCACCATCCGGCGGACCACCGCGCATTGCTGGAAATCCTTCAGCCCGAACACCGCCGCATCCGGCTGCGTGATCTGGAAAAGCTTCAGCACCACCGTGCCAACCCCGCGGAAATGCCCCGGACGCGACGCCCCGCAGAGCACCGCCGACACGTCCGTTTCATCCACCAGCGTGGAGTGCCCCGCCGGATACATCGCCGCGACCGTCGGATGGAAAACCACATCCGCCCCGTGCTCCGCGCACAGCTTCCGATCCGCCGCGAACGGCCGCGGATACCGGGAAAAATCCTCCTTCGGCCCAAACTGCGCCGGGTTCACAAAAATGCTCACCACCACCAGCCCCTCCCGTCCCGCCAGCGCGCGCGCCTTTTTAATCAGCGCCGCGTGCCCCCGATGCAGCGCGCCCATCGTCGGCACCAGCACCACCGGCCCCCGCGCCGCCCGGCAGAGGCGCGTGGTCGTGGAAAGAGAGCGGATGGTTTTCAAAACGGAGAACGAGTGCCCGTGCGGGATACCCGGAGCACCCCCGCGAGGCAAGCGTCCGCAAAAATATCGGCGGGGTAGAACACGATTTGCTCTAAAGCGCGGCAACACTTCAGCCCATGAAGAATCCATGAAAACTTTTCGCCCCCATCGCCGCAGCGGTTTCACGCTCGTCGAAATCATGATCGTCGTCGCGATCATCGCCATGCTTTCCGCCATCGCCACGAACAACGTCCTCCGCGCCCGGAAGCGGACCCAGGCAGCGAAGACCCTCGACGACCTCCGCTCGCTCGATGGCGCGCTCGACCAGTGGGCGATGGAGAAAAACAAGTCCGCCGGCGACTTGGCGCAGTTCTCCGACGTGCAGCCCTACCTCAAGACGATGAACAAAATGGCCCTCTCCGGGCAGGATCTGTTTGGGCAAAATTACGGTCCGTTCACCGTCGATACCGGCCCGAAGGTTTCGACGGTCACCTTCAACGCGCTCTCCGACGTGGCCCCGGCGCCGTTTTGGTCGCCCTACAAGTAGCGCACCCGTTTTACGTCTCGGCGGATGTGCGGTAGCCCGCCGCGAATTCCCGCCGGAACGCCGCGAACGTCCCCGCCTCGATCTCGCGCCGCATCCGCGCCATGAGTGCGAGGTAAAAGTGCAGGTTGTGCAGCGTGATCAGCCGCAGCCCGAGGATCTCCTCCGACTTCACGAGGTGCCGCAGATAGCCGCGCGAAAATCCCCGGCACGCCCCGCACGCGCAGCCTTCCTCGATCGGCCCTTTGTCCAAAATGAACTGTGCGTTTTTCAAACTGATCGTGCCGCGCGCGGTGTAGGCCGTCCCGTTGCGCGCCAGCCGCGTCGGCAGCACGCAGTCGAACATATCGATCCCGCGCGCCACCATCTCCACGAGCTGCGGCGGCGTGCCGAGCCCCATCGCGTAGCGCGGCTTGTCCGCTGGCAGAAAGGGCACGCTGAATTCCACCGCGCGCATCATCTCCGGCTCCGGTTCGCCCACGCTCACGCCGCCCACCGCGTAGCCATCGAAGCCCAGCGCCACCAGCGCCTCCGCCGAGTGCCGCCGCAAGTCCTCGTAGCTCGATCCTTGCACGATGCCGAACTTCATCCCCGGCGTCTCCACCTCCCGGCAGCGCGCCGCCCAGCGCAGCGTCCGCTCCAGGCTTTCGGCCACCTTTTCATGCGGGCAGGGAAAGGGCGGGCACTCGTCGAAAAGCATCGCGATGTCGCTGCCGAGCGTCGCCTGGATTTCCATCGCCTCGCGCGGCCCGAGGAACATTGGCGAGCCGTCGATGTGATTTTGAAAATGCACGCCCTCCTCCGTGATCTTGCGCAGCTTCGCCAGCGAGAAGACCTGGAACCCGCCCGAGTCCGTGAGGATCGGCCCGTCCCAATTCATAAACCGGTGCAGCCCGCCGAAGTGCCGCATCACCTCCATGCCGGGCCGGACGAAAAGGTGATACGTGTTCCCGAGGATGATCTGCGCCCCGACCTCCCGCAGCTCCGCCGGCGACACCGCCTTCACCGTCCCCTGCGTCCCCACCGGCATGAAAATCGGCGTCTCGATGATGCCGTGATTCGTCACCAACCGCCCGCGCCGCGCCTTCGTTTCGGGATCGGATTGCAGCAGGGTAAACATCGGGGCGCGGAGCATAGCCGGGCATTTTCCCCGCGCAACCCGCACGCAGTTCGGCGCGAGCTTGCGAGCGAAATAGCACCGTCATCCTTCGACTGCGCTCCGCTCAGCCGGAACGATGCCGTTGCGCCTGGGTAGCGCACGCGCCCCGCGTGCTGTTGTCGGCGCCCCGCCGGCAAACTCCAGGGGCGACGATGCCAACCAAACGGTGCCCTCCACCGGCACGCCCCGGCGAGGCGCCGGGGACGCCACCCGCGAGGGCGCGGGCGCTACCCACGCCAGTTCACGCGTCGCTCCAACTGCATCGTTCCGGCTCAGGATGACGGCGTTCATGGCTTTGCCGCACTCGCGCGGAGCTTTTCTTGGCGCGGGGTGGGGGATGGGCTAGGTTCCGCGCCCTTTCCGCAAAGATGCCCAAAGTTTTCCTCAAAACCTACGGATGCCAGATGAATGAGCGCGACTCCGAGCAAGTCGCGCGCATGCTCGTGGCGCGGGGGCATGAGATGACGCCAAGCGAAAAGGAGGCCGATGTGGTGCTGCTCAATACGTGCAGCGTGCGCGATCTGGCGGAGCAAAAGGCGCTGGGCAAGATGGGGCTGCTGGGGCGGCTGCGGGCGAATAAGCCGGAGATGATTTTCGGCTTCCTCGGCTGCATGGCGCAGTCGCGCGGGGAGGAGCTGGTGCGGGACATCGGGCATGTCGATCTCGTGGTGGGGACGCAGAAGTTTCACAAGGTCGCGGACTACGTGGAGGAGCTGCTGGAGCGGAAGCGGGCGGTGCGGGAGCAGTTGATGGATGACGCGCGTTTTTCCATCGTGGATGTGGCGGAGGAGGCGGGCTCGCAGGAGACGATTCGCGAGCATGTGCTGAAGGCGAAGCAGGCGACGGCGTTCGTCTCGATCATGCAGGGCTGCAATATGCACTGCACGTTTTGCATCGTGCCGAGCACGCGCGGGGCGGAGCGCTCGCGGGGCATCGCGGAGATCGTGCGGGAGGTGGAGGAGCTGGTGGCGCGCGGGGTGAAGGAGGTGACGCTGCTCGGGCAGATCGTGAATCTTTACGGGCGGCATGAGCTGGAGAAGGTCGGGGGCAAGTCGCCTTTCGTGCAGTTGCTCGAGGCGGTGCATGCGGTCGGGGGGCTGCGGCGGTTGCGCTTCACGTCGCCGCACCCGATTGGCTTCCGCGAGGACTTGGTGAACGCCTTCGCCGAGCTGCCGAAGCTGATGCCGCACGTCCATCTGCCGATGCAGTCCGGCTCGGATCGCATCCTCAAAGCGATGCACCGCGGCTACACGGCGGAGAAGTATTTCGCGCTCACGGAAAAGCTGCGCGCGGCGCGGCCGGACATCGCGATCACGACGGATGTGATCGTGGGCTTTCCGGGTGAAAGCGACGCCGACTTCGCGGCGACGCGCGCGCTGGTGGAGCGCGTGGGGTTCGACAATGCGTTCGTCTTCCGCTACTCGCCGCGGCGCGACACGCCGGCGGCGGAAATGGGCGGGCAGCTTTCCGAGGCGGTGAAAGAGGAGCGCAATCAGGAGATCCTCCGGCTGATCGATGCGTCGGCCATCGCCAAGGGCGAGGCCTTGGTGGGCCGGACCGTGGAGATTCTGTGCGAGGGCCGGAGCAAGACGAACGCGGCCCGGCTGATGGGGCGCTCGCCGGGGAACAAGGTTGTCATTTTCGACGGCGACACGCGGCACCACGGCGAGGTCTTCGACGTGCGGATCGAGCACTCGAGCGGCTTCTCGCTCTACGCCGATCCGGCGGTGCTGTAACGCGGCGCGGGATTTTTTTCCGCGGGAACCGCGGGCGGGGCATACGGGCTGCTTGGCATGCAGGGCAATCATCCACCACCCATGAGCCAGACTGCCACCATGTCCGCCGTCGAATTTGCCACCGAACCAACGGAAAACCTCGGGGAGCCAGCGCCCGTGGCGCTGCGCGTGGTCGAATCGGCGGACGATGCGGCCCCGAAGAAAAGGAAGGTGCTGCTGCTGGAGGACGACCCGGCGTTTGGGGAAATCATGACGGACTTTCTGCGCGAGAGCGGCTTCGAGGTGGCGGCGGTGACGAACGGCGTCGAGGGCGTGCATCAAGTGCTGGCCGGTGATTTCGAGGTGATCCTCTGCGACATGATGATGCCGACGCTGCCCGGCGACATGTTTTTCCGCGCGGTGGAACGGATGCGGCCCCACTTGTGCGACCGGTTCGTTTTTATGACCGGGCACCGCAATAACAAAAAGGTGAACGAGTTCGTCGAAAGCGTGGACGGCACGATTCTCACGAAGCCGTTTCATGTGGACGATTTGCTGGAAATGGTCGCCTTCATCGAAGTGCGACGGATGCTGATCGCGGCGTAGTTTTTTGACGCGATGCGAGTCCTCGTCGCCGATGACGACCGCGACGTGGCGGCAGCGCTCACGGACTGCGTCCTGGCCTGCGGGCACGAGGTCGTGGACACCGTCACCAGCGGAGGGCTCGCGGTGATCCAGAGCTTTGCGCGCCATGCGCCGGATGCCGTGCTGCTCGACATCCTGATGCCGCGCTGCAACGGCCTGACGGTGTGCCATGCGCTGCTCAGCCGGGACCCGAAGGCGCGCGTGATTTTCGTTTCCGGGAGCGTGGAGAGCGATCACCCGTTCGTCCAATCCTGCGGAGCCGCGGCCTGCCTGAGCAAACCGGTCAGCCTCGTGGAACTGCGCGCCGCGTTGGATGCGCCGGTGGGGTGAGGGGCGGCACGCGGGCTGCGGAGTGGGTGTCACGCGCGTCGTGGCGCGGATCATTTCGCACTTTCTAATTTCACCCTCTTCCTGCCTATTTCTCCCCGATGTCCTCCGGCTCTCCTGATTCTCTCCAGCTCGCCTTTTTCGGCGGAGCCGCCGTGCTGGTCGCGGTGAAAGCGTGGCATGGCTGGCGGGTCGGCATCGTGCGCCAGGTGCTCGGCGTGGTCGCGCTGCTAGTGGCGTATCTCGTGGGTTACTTTGGCGGCGGCATGATCGGCGCGGCGCTGCATCGCCTCATCGACCTGCCGGAGAATGTCCTCGCCGTCTCGGGCGCGGTCGGCCTCGGCTTCGTGATGTACTGCGCCATCACCCTCGTGGGTTCGATCGTTTTCAAAAAAACCGCGCAGCAGAGCGTGACCATCGTCCGCCTCGGCTACGGCCTCTCCGGCGCGGGCGTGGGCGCGGTCTATGGGCTCTTCCTCGTGTGGATCACCATCCTCGCCATCCGCCTGCTCGGCTGCGTGGCCGAGACGCAGCTCGCGGTCGCGAAAAATCCGCATCTCACACTCGGCAAAGCCACGCCCACGCCCACGCCCCAACCCACGCCGCCGAGCGCCGTCGTGCGCGGTCTCGCGGACTTGAAACACTCGCTCGAAAGCGGAACCGCCGGCGCCATCGTCCAGCAGGTCGATCCCATCCCCGGCACGCTCTACGGCATCCTCAGCAAGCTCGGCCAGATGGTCTCCAGCGAGCACAGCGTCAACCGCTTTCTCAGCTACCCCGGCGTCCAGCCGCTCCTCGCGCACCCGAAGGTCGCCGCCCTCCAGACCGACCAGGAAATCACGCGCGACATCATCCAGCGCCGCTACCTCAATCTCATGCGCAACCCCCGCATCATCGCCGCCGCCAACGACCCCGAGATCGGCGTGCTCATGCGCGACTTCGAGTTTGAAAAAGCGCTCGACTTCGCGATCAAGCCGGAGGTGAAACGGCGTGATAAGTGATCGGTGATTGGTGAATGGAGTTGCCGCCCGCGCGATCTTTCCCAATCACTATTCACCTTCCCAATGCCCCTCATTCCCACCATCGGCCTCGAAGTCCACGTCCAGCTCAAGACCCGCAGCAAGATGTTCTGCGGCTGCCCCGTCGAGTATGGCGCCGGGCCCAACGCGCACACCTGCCCCGTTTGCCTCGGCTACCCCGGCGCGCTGCCGGTGATGAATGAAGAGGCGCTGAAAATGAGCGCGCTCACCGGCCTGATGCTCGGCTGCGAAGTGCCCGCGGTCTGCAAATTCGACCGCAAGAATTACTTCTACCCGGACATGCCGAAGAACTACCAGATCACGCAATTCGACGCGCCCATCTGCACCGGCGGCGCGGTCCCGCTGCACGATTTCGCGTATCCGAAGGACGTGCAGAAAAACATCGCGCACCCCGGCAAAAGCGTGCGGCTCACGCGCATCCATCTCGAGGAGGACGTGGCGAAATCGCAGCACTTCGAGTCGAGCACCGGCATTGATTTCAACCGCGCCGGCACCCCGCTCATGGAGATCGTCAGCGAGCCCGAGATCGAGACGCCGGAGGAAGCCTTCGCCTACCTCACCGCGCTCCAGCAGATCCTCGTCTATGGCGGCGTGAGCGATGCCGACATGGAGAAAGGCCAGATGCGCTGCGACTGCAACGTGAGCGTCCGCCCCGCGGGCCAGGCCGAACTCGGCGTGAAGATCGAAATCAAAAACATGAACTCCATCAGCGGCGTGCGCCGCGCGCTGGCCTACGAGATCGAGCGGCAAACCGCCGCCGTGCAGCGCGGCGAGACGCTCATCCAGTCCACGCGCCGCTGGGACGACGACGCGGGCCAGACCTTCCAGATGCGTGTGAAGGAATCCTCCCACGACTACCGCTACTTTCCCGACCCCGACCTGCTCCCCGTGCGGACGACCGTCTTCATGGACGAAGTCCGCGCCCGTCGGCCCGAGCTGCCCGGCGAGAAGCGCGAGCGGTTCGTCGCCGACTTCGGCTGCACCGCCTACGACGCCAGCGTGCTGGCCAGCGACAAGGCACTCGCGGAATATTTCGAGGCCGCGGCGCGCGGCGCACGCAACCCGAAGAACGTGGCCAACTGGATCATCAACGACCTCCTCAGCGCCCTCGCCGCGGCGGGAAAATCCATCGCCGGCTGCCCCATCTCCGCCCATTCGCTCGACGAACTCGTCAACCTCATCGACGCCGGCACGATCAGCAGCTCGCAGGGCAAAACCGTCTTCGCCGAGATGTTTGCCAGCGGCAAAAGCGCCGCGCAGGTCGTCGGGGAAAAAGGGCTCCAGCAGGTCAGCGATGCCGGGGCCATCGAGGCGC
>JAYWEB010000350.1:0-3392 GCA_043779575.1 Chthoniobacter sp.
GAAGGCGCGTCCGACATGCACCTCTCCGTCGGCACCTCCCCGGTGCTGCGCCGCCACGGCCGGCTGGTCAAGCTCACCACCCGCCCGCTCACCCCGGAGGACACCGAGAGCCTCGCGCGCGCCATCACCAGCGACGCGAATTTCGCGCGCGTCAACGAACAGGGCAGCGTGGACTTTGGCTTCTCCTACAAAGGGCAGGATCGTTTCCGCGTCAGCGTCTATCGCCAGCAGGGCAGCATCGCCCTCGCCCTCCGCATCATCCCGAAGCGCATGATGTCCCTCGATGAAATCGGCCTGCCGCCCGCCGTGCGCTCGCTGCTCGAAACACCGCGCGGCCTCATCCTCGTCACCGGCCCCACCGGCTCGGGAAAGACGACCACGCTGGCCTCGATGCTCGACACCATCAACGCCACCCGCGACAGCCACATCATCACGATCGAGGACCCCATCGAATACGTCCACCCGCACAAGCTCGGCATCGTCAACCAGCGCGAAGTCGGCGTGGACGTGCCCACTTTCCCCGACGGCCTGCGCCGCGCCCTGCGCCAGGATCCCGACGTGATCCTCGTGGGTGAAATGCGCGACCTCGAAACGATGGAGACCGCCATCACCGCCGCCGAAACCGGGCACCTCGTCTTTTCCACCCTCCACACCACCGGAGCCGCGCGCACCGTGGACCGCATCGTCGATGCCTTCCCCAGCACCCAGCAGGAGCAGGTCCGCGTGCAGCTCGCCGCCAATCTCAAAGCCGTTCTTTCGCAAGTCCTCCTGCCCCGCATCGACGGCCGCGGGCGCGTCGCCGCCTTCGAGCTGATGATCAATACGCCGTCCGTCGCCGCGCTCATCCGCGACAACAAAACCTTCCGCATCGCCAACGACATCCTCACCGGCTCGAAGTACGGCATGATCTCCCTCGAAGCCTCGCTCGTGGAGCACTACCTGAACGGCGACATCGCCTACGAGCAGGTCCTGACCAAAGCGCAGGACCCGCAAGCCGCCATCCAGCTCATCGCCGACCGCAAGCCGCCCAAACGCTGACCCGCGCTTCCCCGTGGGGCGCGGCGTCATTTTTTGGTGGCCAAGAAAAAGCGTCGGCGCAGGTCAGCCCGCAGCCCGCAGCCAGTGGAAAAAACTCACCGAGCTTGGGTGGATGGCGTCGCTCCGCGCGCCATGCCCACCATGCGCGCCAGCGCCACTTTGAAAGATGGGCCTGCGGCGCGGCTATCGCATGGCACCAGCTACCCGACGAGATGCGGACGCCGCCCCGCGGCGAAGGCGGTGATGTTTTCCACGGTCATCTGCTGGAGGCGCTCGACGGCCTCGATGCTGTTGAAGGCGACGTGCGGAGTGCAGACCACGTTGGGCCGCGCGAGGACGGCGTCGCCCAGCATCAGGTCTTCGAGTTCGCGCACGCGGTCGGCGTCGCGGGCTTCGTCGGCGAGCGCGTCGGAGCGGAGGTGCGCGATGATGTCGGCGGCGATGATTTTCGCGGCCGGGGCGCGCATCAGGCGCTCGTCCTCCAGCACGTCGAGCCCGGCGCCGCCGACCTGGCCGGTGTCGAGCGCCTCGCGCAGCGCCGCGGTTTCGATGAGCGAGCCGCGGGCGGTGTTGATGATGAGGACGCCGCGCTGGCATTTCGCGAGGGTGTCGCGGTTCAGCAGGTGGTAGGTGGCGGGCGTGAGCGGGGCGTGGAGGGTGATGATCTCGGCGTGCGCGAGCAGCTCCTCGAGCGGGACGAAAGTGAACCCGAGCGCCGCGGCGACGCTGGCCGGCTGCTCCACGTCGTGCGCGAGGACGTGCATTTCAAAAGCCTGCGCGAGCCGGGCCACGCGCTGGCCGATGTGGCCCATGCCGATGATGCCGAGCGTCTTTCCTGCCAGCTCGAAGCCGCGCGTGGCTTCGTAGGAAAAGCGCCCGCCTTTTGGCGCGAGCATGACCTCCCGCAGCCGGCGGGAAAGCGCGAGCAGCAGGGCGAAGGTGTGCTCGGCCACGGTCGTCTCGGCGTGAAACGGGACGTGCGCCACGATCACGCCGCGTGCCTGGCAGGCGGGCAGGTCGAGGTGATCGGTGGCCGTGGAGCGCGTGGCGATGAAGCGCAGCCGGGGATGCCCGGCGAGGAATTCGGCGGTGACTTTCGGGCCGATGAAAGGCACGAGAATTTCCGCGTCCTCGCCCACCTCCGCGAGCGCGGGGACAAAGCGCACGTCGTGCCCCGGCAGGCCGTGGGCGTAGATTTCCGCATCTCCGGGTTCCGTTTCGACAAAGTAAATGATCACGGTGCAATGATGGTCGGCGACAAGGTGCGAGGGAACCACACGCCGCTCCCGGAAGGCGACGCGGAAATTGCGCGGCGGCACTTCGCGGGCTGACAAAGCGCCGCCGCGCTGCGACACAGCAGCCACGCATGCACTCTCACGACGAAGCCGAACCCCACGACCACGCGCCGCGCCGCGGCTGGCTGCCGCGCATGGGCACGCGGTCGGTGGAGGTCCACGCGCCGGGGCACGAGCACGAGGGCGAGTGGAAGGTGCAGCTCGCGGCCAGCGGGCTTTGCCTGCTCTTCGGGCTGGCGGGCTGGTGGACGGAAAGCACGCACGCCAGTTTGTCGCTCGGTCTTTTCGCCGCGGCGTATCTGGCGGGCGCGTGGTTCACGGTCGGCGAGGTGTGGGAGAAATTGCGGGCGCGGGAGGTGGACGTGCATTTCCTCATGCTGGCGGTGGCGGCGGGCGCGGCGGCGATCGGCGAATGGGCGGAAGGCGCGGGGCTGCTCTTCCTGTTTTCGCTCTCCGGCGCGCTGGAGCATTTCGCCATGGAGCGCACGCAAAAAGAGATCAGCTCGCTCATCGACTCCGCCCCGAAAGCGGCCACGGTGCTTGATCCGGCCGGGGTGGAGCGAGTCGTGCCGGTCACAGAACTGCAGGCCGGGATGCGGCTGCGGATCAAGCCGGGCGAGCAGTTTCCCGTGGATGCCGAGATCGCCAAGGGCGAGACGGCGGCGGACGAGTCGAACCTCACCGGCGAGGCCGCGCCGGTGGAGAAGCGGGTGGGCGATGCGCTGCTCTCGGGGACGCTGAATCTGTGGGGCGTGGTCGAGGCCGTGGTCACGCGGCCGGCGCAGGAAAGCGCGCTGCAAAAGATCATCCACCTCATCCAGAACGCGCAGCGCAACAAGGCTCCGGCGCAGCGCTTCACGGACAAATTCGGGACGCGCTACACGTATGCCATTCTCGCGCTGACCTTCGCGATGTTCTTTGTCTGGTGGCTCGCGCTCGGGCATCGCCCGTTTCTTTCGGCCGAGGGAAATGTCAGCGCGTTTTACCACGCGATGACGCTGCTCGTGGTGGCGTCGCCGTGCGCGCTGGTGCTCTCGATTCCGTCGGCGATCCTCGCGG
>JAYWEB010000351.1:0-8354 GCA_043779575.1 Chthoniobacter sp.
CGCGCTCCCCCAGAGCGCCCACCCCGCGTGTGATCAGCCGCCCCCGAGACGGGCAGGCTTCCCGATCGCCCGTCCCATCGGTCGGAATTGAACCGCAGATAACGCGGATTTCAGAATCCCTATCCGCGTTATCTGCGTTATCTGCGGTCATTTTTCCTCCTCTGCGGACTTCCGGTACACCTCTAATATCCATCGCCCGACCCGGTCTTCTCCGCGCTTTTATGAACCGCTCCCCACTCCTCCTCGCCCTCGCTTTCACCTCACTCTGCGCGCCGTTTTGCGCGGCGGCCCCGGCACCGGCACCGCTGACGCCGGCGGCGGAGATTCTGCAGCGGGTGACTTTCCCACCGGAGTTTGAGGCCACGGTTTTCGCGTCGCCGCCGAACATCTCGTATCCGGTCTTCATCAGCGCAGCGCCGGATGGGACGCTGTTTGTGGCGTGCGATGAAAATGGGTCGCTGGATCGTAAGCCGGACCGCGGGAAGATCGTGATGTGCAAGGACACGGACGGCGACGGGCAGGCGGATGTGTTCACGACTTTCGCGAAGATGGACAGTCCGCGCGGGGTGGTGTGGGACGCGAGCACGCGGACGCTTTACTGCATGCACCCGCCGAATCTCACCGCCTACACGGATGCCGATGGCGACGGGGTGGCGGAGAAGCAGGTGGACCTCATCACGGGGCTGGGTTTCGGGCTGGATTTCCGCGGGGCGGATCACACGACCAATGGCTGCCGGATGGGCATCGACGGCTGGATTTACATCGCGGTGGGCGACTACGGCGCGGTGCAGGCGACGGGCAAGGACGGGCGCACGCTGGCCATGCGGGGCGGGGGCATCGTGCGGGTGCGGCCGGATGGCTCGAGGCTGGAGCAGGTGGTGCGGGGGACGCGCAACATCCTGGCGGTGGCGATCAGCCCGACGCTGGAGCTTTTCACGCGCGACAATACGAACGACGGCGACGGGTGGAATGACCGGCTGAGCCACAATCCGGCCGGCGCGCACATGGGTTATCCCTCGCTCTACAAGAACTTCGCCGACGAGATGATCCCGACGATGGTGGACACGGGCGGCGGCTCGCCGATGGGTTCCATTTTTCTCGATGAACCGGGGCTGCCGGAGCCGTGGGGCCGCGGGTTCTACTCGGTGGAGTGGGGGCAGAGCGAAGTTGATCTGCATCCGCTGACGGCGGTCGGCGCGACGTGGAAGGCGGAGACGAAGAAGTTCATCAAGATGACGCGGGCGACGGATCTGGACGTGGACGGTTCCAGCCGGCTCTACGCGTCGAGTTGGGACGGGGCGACGTTCACGTATGCGGGGCCGAAGGTGGGTTACATCCTCCGGCTCACGCCGAAGGGGAAGAAGGCGGAGGCGTTTCCGGATTTGAAGAAGATGACGGAGGTGGATCTTGTGGAAGGAGTCGGCTCGCGGAGCGCGGTCATGCGCCTGGCGGCCCAGCGCGAACTGCTGGTGCGCGGGCCGAAGCCGGAGATTGCGAATAAGCTGACAAACTCGATCCCGCAGAGCGCGCTCAATGTGTATCCAGCGCCCGATCTTGGAGGACGTGTCGCCGCCATCTTTGCGCTGAAACAACTCTTCGGCGCGAAGACCACGCCTTACCTCGTGGGGCTGACCAAGCTGGACAACCTCCGCGAATACGCGCTCAAGGCGCTCGCCGACGACCAGCGCAGCGCCGCCGAGATTCCCGCAGAGCCTTTCCTCACCGCCCTCGCCGACCCGAACCCGCGGGTGCGGCTCCAGGCGGTGACCGGCCTCGGGCGGCTCGGCAAAGTGGAGACCGCCGACCGCATCCTTCCGCTGACCGCCGACAGCGACTTCACCGTGGCGCATCTCGCGGTGCAAATGCTGGTCTCGCTGAAGGCGGCGGACGTGTGTCTGCGGGCGCTGGATTCCGCCGAGACGAAAGTGCATCCCGGCGCGCTGCGCGTGCTCGGCGCGCTGCACGAATCCGCAGCGGTGCAGGAGCTGCTCGACCGGCTGCCGAAGGCCAAGGGCGAACTCCAGCGGGGCATCTTCCGCGCGCTCTGCCGCGTGAATTTTGACGAGGCGCCCTACACCGACCCGAAGATGTGGTGGGGCACGCGCCCGGACAGCAGCGGGCCGATCTTTAAGCCGGTGCCGTGGGCCGCGACGGAGAAAATCCAGGCCGCGCTCAAGCAGCAGCTCGACACGGCGCAGAGCGAGGACGCGGCGTTTTTCGTGACCACGCTGACGAAGCACAAGATCAGCTTCCCCGGCCTGGATGAGCTGATGATTTCCAAAGTGGGCCGCGACACGGCGGCGCGTCTGGATTTGCTCGAGCCGATGCTCGGGCAGAAGGAGAATCCGCCGGAGCAAGCGCTCAAAGCGCTCGGCATCGTGGCGCTGTCCGCGACCGAGCCGCCGGAACTCCGCGCCCGCGCGCTGCGGATGCTGGCGGGCGTGGTGGAAAAAAACGTCGGCGCGGTGACGGAGGTCTTCAGCAAGCTGCCGGCGGCGGATCACGCGGGCGTGGTCGGCGCGGTGTGGGAGGAGTTCACGCGCGATGCGCGGCACGCGAAACAGGTCGGCGCTTTCGCCCGCCTCGCGCGGGAGAAAGACCCGGCGAAGCGCGTGCTCGGCGCGACCGTGCTGGTGAATCTGACGACGAGCACGGTGGTCAAGGACGCGAACGCGCAGGCCGCGGCGGCGAAGGAGCTCGAGACGCTGTGGACGGACCCGGAGCAGGCGGCGACGCTGCTCGGCGTCATCGGCACGACGGGCGCGAAACAGTATGCGCCGCAGGTCCGCGAGCATTTGAACAACAAGAGCGGCGTGGTGGCGGAGGCCGCGGAGTTTGCGCTTACCAAGCTCGGGCTCGACAAGGCGAGCGCGCCCGCGGCTAAGACCATCGCCGACCTGAAATACGAGGACGTGGTGAAGATCGCCCTCGCCACCAAGGGCGACGCAAAAGCGGGCCAGGCGCTCTTTTTGCAACAAGCCTGCGCGGCCTGCCACACCGTCTCCGACGCGGAGCCGCCGAAAGGTCCGATGCTCGGCGGCATCGCCACGCGCTACACCCGCGCGGAGCTGTGCGAGTCCATCCTCAAACCGGGCGCGAAGATTTCGCAGGGCTTCGAGTCGGTGTGGTTCAAGCTGGCGAACAAGGACGAGGTCGAGGGTTTCGTGGTGAAGGAGGGCGGCGATTCCGTGGAGGTGCGCAACATCGCGGGCGTGACCAGGGTGCTGGAAAAGGGGGACATCGCCGAGTGGCAGAAGCGCGAAAAATCCATCATGCCCGACGGGCTGCTGAACGCGCTGACGCCGGAGGATCTGGCGTCGATCCTAGCGTTTCTCGAAAGCACGAAGGCGGGGAAATGATGAATGTACCGTCCGAACGCGAGTCATCCTGAGCGGAGCGGAGGCGGAAAGGCGGGCGGAGCGCAGTCGAAGGACCCCGTGGAGTAACAGGCGACGTCGCTGGGGACTCCACGGCATCCTTCGACTGCGTTCCGTCCCGCCTCCGCCCGCACGGACCTCCGCTCAGGATGACCGTGGCTTTTTCGCCGCGCTCTAAGAAATCGCGCGGGCCGTCCGTTTGGACCATAGAACACCATGCCTCCCACGGACCCACCCGATCTCATCGCCCTGCTCGACCGCTACGAGCGCCCGCTCATCCGCTACGCGTGCAGCATCGTGGGCGATGTGGATTCCGCGCGGGATGTGGTGCAGGAGACCTTCATCAAACTGGCGCAGGGCGGGATGAGGGAAATGCCGAAGGACGAATGTGGAATGACGAACGGCGCGGAGCCGCGCACTCCGATCTGCGAACTCCCATCTCCGAATCCCGAAGCCTGGCTTTTCACCGTCACGCGCCACCGCGCGCTCGACCATCTCCGCAAACACCGCCGCATCATCCCCATGGAATTCCCCGACGACCGCCCGTGCGCCGCGCCCGGCCCCGCTGCCCTTCTCGAACAGCGCGAGTCCGCCACGTCGCTCTTTCATCTGCTCGACGCGCTGAGCCCGAATCAGCGCGAAGTCATCCGCCTCAAATTCCAAAACGACCTCAGCTACCGCGAGATCGCCGAGGTCACGCAGCTCAGCGTGACCAATGTCGGCTTTCTCCTCCACGCCGGTCTGAAAAAACTCCGCGCCCTGCTCCGCGCGCAGCCGCTGCCGGATTTCGATCTCCCCCTCCGCTCCACATTATGAAGACCGACGATCCCAAATTCACCGCCCACATTCTCGGCGAACTCGACGACATCACGCCCGCGGAGCGCGCGGAGATCGAGGCGCTCATCCGCGCCGATGCCGACGCCGCCGCGGAAGCCGCGGAAACCCAGGCGCTCGCGGCCCTGCTGCGCCGCGAGTTGCAGGGCGAGGAAGCCCAGCCGCTTACCGCCGCGCAGCGCGCCAAAGTGCTGGCGGCCACGGCTCCCGGCGCGCGGGTGGAAAAGGCGAAGGTGGTTCCGTTTCCGCGCCGCCTCACCGTGCTCTCCGCCATCGCCGCGTGCCTTATCGTCGGCGTTTCCATCGCGCTGATCTTCCAGGCGATGGAGGCGGACAAAGCCGCAGTGCAGCGCTCGATAACGACGAACGAAACGCAGCCGGGGCCGACGATCATGCTGGATGCAACTCCAGAGCCACCAACGGAACCACCGCTCGCCGCGCCGCAACTGGCTGCCGTTGCCAAGTCGGTGTTGAAGCCGGCTGACGCCCTGATGCCCGCCGACGGCAAAGACCTGCTCGCTCAACAACCGCACCTTGATGAATTACGGATTCCGGCTCCGGAACTTGCCAAGTCCATTCCAGCACCAGGTCGCGAATTGGCAGCGGCTAAACAGCCTCTCGCACCGCCGCCTCCCGGTTCAATTGCTGCTGCAGACCTTGACCTCTCCGGAGGCCATCCCGGCGGGCCGCCTGCTGGGCTGGCCGGGAGAGCCGGCGGTTCCGCACGAACGGAACCCGCGAAGCCCGCGTCACCTGCACTGGCAGGTCGGTTTGCCCAATTCGATTCTGGCAAGGCGATGGCGCTCAACAAAGAAGCGGTGAGGCCGCTCCGTGCGGGTGATTACTCGGACGCCGGCAATTACAAAAAGAAATCTGACCGCTCCGACGCCGTGCGCGACTCCCGCCACCGCGACGGGGAAGTATCCAAGCCGAGCCTCGATCTCCGCCCGTCCGACCCCGGCAACACCGAGGCCTACGACGCGATCACCGACAACGCCTTCCTCACCGTCGCGCAAGCGCCGCTCTCGACCTTCAGCATCGACGTGGACACCGCGAGCTACGCCATCGTCCGCCGCTTCCTCAACGGGCAGCAGCTCCCGCCCAAAGGCGCGGTGCGGATCGAGGAACTGCTCAACTACTTCACCTACGACTACCCGCAGCCGCAGGGCGACGCGCCTTTCTCCGCCACCATGGAAGTGGCCGCCTGCCCGTGGACGCCCGCGCACCGGCTCGTCCGCATCGGGCTCAAGGGCCGCGAGATCGCGAAGGACAAACGCCCGGCCAGCAACCTCGTCTTTCTCATCGACGTGTCGGGCTCCATGCAGCCCGCGAACAAGCTCCCGCTCTTGAAGCAAAGCCTCGGCCTGCTCATCGACCAGCTCGGCGAGGAGGACCGCGTGGCCATGGTCGTCTATGCCGGCAGCAGCGGCTGCGTGCTCCAGCCCACGCACGACAAAGCGGAGATGCGCCTTGCGCTCGACCGCCTCGAAGCCGGCGGCTCGACCAACGGCGCGAGCGGCATCCAGCTCGCTTACGAACTCGCGAAAAAGGGCTTCATCAAGGGCGGCACCAACCGCGTGATCCTCGCGACCGACGGCGACTGGAACGTTGGCGTGACGAACCACAGCGACCTCTTCGAGCTGATCACCAAGCAGGCGAAGAGCGGCGTTTTTCTCACCGTGCTCGGCTTCGGCATGGGCAACCTCAAGGACGCCATGCTCGTAAAACTCGCCGACAAAGGGAACGGCAACTACGCCTACCTCGACACGGTGCTGGAGGCGAAAAAGGTGCTCGTCGAGCAGTTCACCGGCACGCTCGTGACGATCGCCAAGGACGTGAAAATCCAGGTCGAGTTCAACCCCGCGCAGGTCTCCGGCTACCGGCTCATCGGCTACGAAAAGCGGCTGCTCGCGAAGGAGGATTTCAACGACGACCAAAAGGACGCCGGGGAGATCGGTGCCGGCCACACCGTCACCGCGCTCTACGAAATCGTGCCCGCCGGCAAAGACGTGCCGGACGCGGCGAAGGTGGATGCGCTCAAATACCAGGCGCCCGCCGCGGACAAATCTGAAATCAAAAATCTGAAATCTGAAATCTCTCCCGAGCTGCTCACCCTGAAACTCCGCTACAAAGCGCCCGACGGCGACGTGAGCAAGCTCCTCGAATTCCCGCTCACCGACGCCGGCGCGACGTGGGAGAAATCCTCGCGCGACTTTCGCTTCGCCGCCGCGGTGGCCGGCTACGGCATGCTCCTCCGCGACTCGCCGCACAAAGGCACCGTGACCTGGAGCGCCATCCACGAACTCGCCGTCGAAGGCCAGGGCGACGACGCCACCGGCTACCGCGCCGAGTTCATCGCGCTCCTCGAAAAAGCGAAGTCGCTCCAGAGGTGAAGCGGCGGCGCGGCAGCAGCGCAACTCGAATCACGCCGTCATTCTGAACGGAGGCTTGGGAGGCTTGGCGAACCACGCCGGAGTGAAGAGCCGAGTCTGCGAGACAGCGCCGGGGCGGAGGCGGGCGGCGCAATCCTGAAAGTAGTGGGCGGAGGCGGTCTGGTGAAATTTGCGTGCAACCACTCCCACCGCCTCCGCCCGCGTACAGTCAGCGATTCTTCACTCCATTCCCGCCCACCTTCGCCCGCCGGGAATTGCGTTCAGAATGACCGTGTTGTTTGACCTAATCCACCGCCCTTGCCCGCCGCCAGCGTGCTCGCTAGCTTCGCCGCCATGAACGTCCCGAACCTCCGCAGCCCGCACGCCGCCGTCCGCAGCCTCAAATACTTTGGCCGCATGCTCGACAAAATCCGCCTGCACCAGGCCGGCACGCTGCCCGCCGACTACCAGGCCAATCTCGGCGGCGGCTTCGACGAGCGCTGCGGGCATTTCCTCTGGATCGAATACCCGGCGCTGGTCGAGCGCGTGAAGCAGGGCGGCACGGACGAGGAGATTTTCGACTGGAGCGTGGCCCAGGGACGGCAGCCGAGCGAGGAGGACATCGAAATCTGGAACGAGTTCATGCGCAAACGCGGCTGGAACGACGAAGCCACCGAGCGCCTCGCCATGCGCAAACGCGAGAGCAACATCCCCGACCGCGCCGACATCCAGACGCTCTTCGACTACATCGACTTCGACGAAGGCCGCGATCCCGCGGCGCGGTAACCGCCCGCCTATTTCACCTTCACGTTGCGCCGGAGAAAGGTCGGCACGTCGAGGTCCTGGCCGTCCACAATCGTCGGCTCGCTGCGCTCGAAACGTCCGCGCGCGACGGGATCGAGAAGCATCTGCTCCTGCTTCGCTTCCGGCCGCTTCGGCTGCGGTGCCGGGGTGGCTGCGGAGGCCGCCACGGAGAACGGTTCCGGCTCATCGTCGGCGGGCTGCGGCTCCGCGTTTTCCTCAGCGGGATCGTGGTGATCGGTTCGCGCCGCCGGCTCTTCGATCTCCGGCTCCGCTGGCGTGAACCGCGCGGGCTGGCGAACCGCCGCCTCCGCCGCCGCCGCCGTGCCGGAAGGCAGGGCGCACAAAATGGTGACGCTCATTTTTTCCCCCATCTGGGGCTCCACGACCACGCCGAAAAGGATCTGCGTCTCGTCGCCGACATGCTGGTTCAGCGATTCCATCAGGATCTGCACTTCGTTGAGCGTCATGCCCGATCCGCCCGCCACATTGACGAGGACATGGGGTGCGCCGTCGAGCAGGCGGCCTTTGTCCATCAGCGGATTCTTCAAAGCGCGGGCCAGCGCGTCGTTCGCCCGGTTCGCCCCGTCGGCTTCGCCAAAACCGAAAAGACAGCGCGGCGCGGCCTCGCCGGGGATGCGGAGGACGGTGGCCAGTTCGTCGAAGCCGAGGTGCATCAAGCCGCGCCGCCGCGCCAGCAGCGCGAGGGCGCGCACGGTCTGGCTAATCGTCTGATCGGCGGCGGAGAACGCATCCTGGATGCCCGCGAGCGGGGCCACGGCGTCGCCCATCTTGTCATTCTCAAAGCAGATCGTCTGGTCCGCGTCGCGCCGGACCGCCGCCAGCGCCTCCTCCGCCTGCGCCGCGCGCCGGCGGCCTTCGAAGGCGAACGGCAGCGTGGCCACCACCACGACGTGCGCACCCTGCTCGCGGGCCAGTTCCGCGACGAGGCGCGCACCGCCCGAGCCCG
>JAYWEB010000352.1:0-8338 GCA_043779575.1 Chthoniobacter sp.
ATCATCGAGGGGCTCGGGGCGCTGAGCGCGCTGGAACGCTGGGAGCTGCGCGCTCCGCAGGCGCGGACGGTGGCGGTGCGCGATTGGGCGTGGCTGGCCACGCGCTGGCCGATGGTGCCGGGGGAGTTTCGCGGGCTGGGGCTGAAGGACGAGGAATCGCGCGCCGCGCTGGAAGCGGCGGCGGCGGCGCTGGAGGCGATTGCCAGCGGCCCGGCGGCGCTCGCGGCGTCCGCGGAGATGGGCCGCCGCCGCCAGCTCGACCGTCCGGTGGCGAGCGTGCGGAGCGAGGTGGACATGGTGGCGGGGAAGGTGCGTTCGGCGCGCGCGCTTTTGGGCAAAGCGATGGCGCTCGCGCGGAGCAATCTCAACACCCTCACGCCGACGATCAGCCAACTCGCGCTCGCTTTGGCCAGGGAGGAAGCCGCGCTCAAGGCGGTGTCCGGCGCGCACGCGGAGAAAGCCGGCGCGGCCCAGCCCGGCGAGAACCAGGCGGAGGCCCAGCCGCAGCTCGCGCGGCAGCAGGGGATCAATCTGCGGATCGAGACGCTGAAAGATTTGATCCGCGCCGACGCGAACGAGCAGGGCGTTTTGCAAAAGGCGCAGCGCGAGCGGATGCGCGATGCCGACGACGCGGTGCTGGCGCTCCAAGACCCGCCGCCCGCCGCGGCGCAGGCTTTGCTGGATGCGACGCAGAGTGCGGAGGCCGCGCGGCAAAAAGCGGATCTCGAGCGCGCGACCGGGCACGAGCAAAAGATCGTGGACGCGCTGCACAAAATCGCGGGGCATTACGCGGCGCTGGAGCAGGGGAGGGATGTCGCGGCGAGCCGCGCGGAGCTGCGGCGGGAGGAGGGCGAGCGCCAGGCGGACCTCGACGCGCAGTACGCCAAGGCGGAAAAGCTGGCGAAGATGGCGGAGAAAAGCGCGGCCGATTTGCTCAAGGAACTGGAAGGGAAGCTGGCCGAAAACCCGGAGATGCAGAAGGAGCTGAACGCCATCGCAAAGGACACGCTGGCCAGCGCCAAGGACCAGCTCGATGCCGCGGCGAAGAGCGAGGCGGAGGTGGCGAAAAAGGTGAACGAGCAGGCGGCGAAGGACAACGCGGCGAAGCGGCAGCTCTCCACGCTCGAAGCCGCGCGGCTCGCCGCGGCGCTTGCGCGGGAGACGGTGAGCGCCGCGGAGCAGGCCGCAAAATTGGCGGAGCAGGCGGCGAACAAACCCGCGCAGGACCGGGCGAAGCTGGCGACAGAAAAAGCGGCGGCGGCGGTGGCGGCGGCGGACTTGACGGTGGTGGCCGCGCAGAAAATGGAGAGCGTGCCCAACGTCGCGGAGGCGATGGCGGAAGCGAAGGTCGGGGACCAGGCGAACAAGGTCGTCCAAGAGGCGCAGGCCGCGAAGTCGCAGGCGGAGCAGTCCGCGGCGGTGGCGAAACGGGAGGCGGAAAAGGCGGGACCGCAGCAGGCCGCGAATCAGCGGGTGCTGGAGCAGGCCACGCTGGCGGCGCAAAAGGCGGAGGCCACCGTGGAGGCGGCGAAGGAGGTGATGGCGGACGCCAAGCAGGCCGTGGAACAGGCGCAGGCGATCGCGAAAAATCCCGACGGTGGGCCGCAGAATCCGCAACTGGCGACGGCGGCTTTGGAGCAAAAGCCGGTGGAGCCACTGGCGAAGGAGGCCGCTGCCGAGGTGGATCGCGCGGCCCGGCACGAGGAGCGGCTGGAGAATCGCGAGGCCGGGGAAAAGCTCGCGCAGCTCGCGGCGAAAATCGACGACACCGCGAAGCACGACGTGCCGGCCGCGGATCAAGCAGTGAAGAAATCGGCGAACGCCGCGGCGGCGCAGCAGCCGGTGCAGAAGGCCAGCGAAAAACTGGCGAAGCACGCCGGGGAATTGAACCAGGCGACGCAACCGCAGAGTCCCCCGGCACCGAAAGATGGCGCACCCAAGGATGGCCCGCCGAAAGAGGGAGCCGGTGGCCCACCCAAGCCCGGCGCGGGTGGCCCGCCGAAGCCGGGTGCTCCGCCCAAGGCTCCGCCCGCGCCGCCCGGCTCCCAACCGCCGTCCCCGGCTCCCGCCGCCACGCCCGCCGAGCAGGCCGCGCTGGCCCGGCTGCTGGACTTGCTCGACTCGCAGTTGCACGCCCCGGCGGATGCCGCTCCAGCCGCCACCCAACTTGCACAGAACAGTCCCCCTTCGCCACCCGGCCCGCCAGCCCCACCCGGCCCGCCAAGCCCCGCCGCCGCGATGGCCCAAGCCGCGATGGCGGAGATGCGCCAGAGCCGCAACCCGATGCCCGCGCCTTTTACCGGCATGCCGCCGAAAATGAGTCGCATGGCCGAATCGAAAGGCGGAGCCGGGTCGCCCAACCCCACGGGGGCCGGCACGCCGCCCAGCATGGCCGAGTTGAAGCGCGGCGACTGGGGCCGTCTTCCGCCGAAAATGGCGGAGGACATCAGCCGGGGACTTTCCGAAACCATTCCCAGTGAGTATCGGGAAGCCGTCGAAACCTATTACCGCGTCATCGCGGAGAAATCCAAGAAGCCATGAACCAGCCGACGACCAGCAGACCGCTCGCCTTTTCCGCAAATCGCCCAGGGCGCGTCCTCGGCACCCTGGCGCTGAGCCTCGCGCTCGCCGCCGCCGCCGGTCCCGCGCCGGCCGCGGACCCGAAGATCGACGCTGCGCTGAAATCGGCGACCGGTTTCATCCTCAGCCAGACGAAGCCCAAGGGCGAAATCGGGCCGCCGTATCCCGTGACGATGACGGCGCTCTCCATCCTCGCGCTGGCCGCGTGCGGGCACCAGCCGACGGACTCTTCGCCCGAGGGGCAGGCGATGCGCAAAGGACTCGATTTCGTCCTGCAGCCCGAGAACCAGACCAAGGAGGGTTATTTCGGCAAAGCGCCCAACGACAACGGCCGCATGTATGCCCACGGCATCGTGACCCTCATGCTCGCCGAGATGGCCGGCATGGGCGTGGACGACAAACAGGACGCGCTCATCCGCGAGCGGCTCCAGCTCGGCATCCGCCTGATCCTCCGCGCGCAAGCCGTGCGCAAAGACGCGACCCACTCGGGCGGCTGGCTTTACGAGCCGGACAGCGCCGGCGCGGATATGTCCGTCACCTGCTGGCAGGTCATGGCTTTGCGCGCCGCGCAAAATGCCGGCGTGGATGTGCCCAAGGAAGCCATCGAGAAGGCCGTGGACTACATCAAGCGGATGTATCTGGCCGTGCCCAATTCCAACCCACCCGCGGGCGGCTTTGGCTACTCCGCGCCCGCCACCACCACCTCGACCACGGCCGAGGGCCTGCTCGCCATCCAGGTCTGCGGCCGCTATGAGGACCAGGAGACCGTGGCTGCCGGCAATCACCTGCTGAGGGAGGACATCAACAAGGCCACGCATCTTTTTTACACGCTCTACTACTACGCGCAGGGGATGTATCAGCGCGGCGGGAAATTCGCCGCCGCCGCCGAACGCATCGTCCCCGAGATCCTCATCCCCAAACAGAAACCCGACGGCTCCTTTGAAGGCGAAGACGAAGGCGGCGGCAAAGTCTATACCGCCTCCATGGCCGTCCTCGCCCTCGCGGTGAAAAACCACTTCCTGCCGATTTACCAGCGGTAGGCGGGAGCTGTGGCCTGCGCGTCCGGTCAGCCGTTGTACAAAGATGGGCGGTGAGACTTGTCGCGGTGCGGGGATTGTGCGAAACCGCGCGGCTTATGCCGAAACAACCTGTCGTTCTCATCATTCGCGATGGCTGGGGAATCAATCCCGGCGGTCGCGCGCGGGCGGTGGAAAATGGCGACGCCACGCTGCTGGCGCGCACCCCTTTCCACGACCACCTCTATGCCACCTATCCGCACGCCACGCTGCGCGCGAGCGGGATGGATGTGGGCTTGCCGGAGGGGCAGATGGGGAACTCGGAGGTGGGGCATCTGAATCTGGGCGCGGGGCGTGTGGTGTACCAGGATTTGACGCGGATCAATAAAGCGATCATGGACGGCGAGCTGGCGACAAACCCGGTGCTGCAGGCCGCGTTTGCCAAGGCGCGGGGCAGCCGGCTGCATCTGCTGGGGCTGGTGTCGGACGGCGGCGTGCATGCGCAGCAGGAGCATCTCATCGCGCTGGCGGCGGCGGCGAAAAGTGCGGGCGTGGGGGACATCCTGGTGCATGCGATCACGGACGGGCGGGATACGTCGCCGACGGGCGGGGCGGATTTTCTGGCGCGGGTGGAGGCGGGGTTGCAGCCGAGCGGGGCGCGCATCGCGACGGTCATCGGGCGCTATTTCGCGATGGACCGGGATCAGCGCTGGGAGCGCAACAAGCTGGCGTGGGACGCCATCGTGCTGGGGCGCGGGCCGGTTTCGCACGATACGCCGAGCGCGGCGGTGCGCGCGGCCTACACGCAGGAGCCGCGCGGCGATGAATTTCTCCAGCCGATCATTTTCCACCACGCCAATGAGCAGCGCGTGCGCGATGGCGATGTGGTGCTGTGGTTCAATTTCCGCGCGGATCGCGCGCGGCAGCTTTCGCGGGCGTTTTTGCAAAAGGACTTCGCGGGCTTCGAGCGCGAAGCGGTGCCGGCGGTGCATTACGTGACGCTGACGGAGTACGACGAGACGTATGGCTGCCCGGTGGTCTTCGGGCCGCAGTCGCTGAAAAACATCCTCGGCGAGGTGGTGAGCGTGGCGGGCCGGCGGCAGCTCCGCATCGCGGAGACGGAGAAGTATCCGCATGTGACTTTCTTTTTTAACGGCGGCGTGGAGCGGGCGTTTCCGGGGGAGGACCGGATCATCGTGCCGTCGCCCAAGGACGTGCCGACCTACGACTACAAACCCGAGATGAGCGCGCCGGAGGTGACGGCACGGGTGGTGGCCGCGCTGCCGGATTACGATTTGGTGATCTTGAACTTTGCCAACCCGGACATGGTCGGGCACACGGGCGTGGTGGCGGCGGGGATCAAGGCGGTGGAGACGATCGACGACTGCGTGCGGCAGGTCGTGGAGAAAACGCTGGCGCTCGGCGGGCAACTGCTCATCACGGCCGACCACGGCAACTGCGAGCAGATGCGCAACGCGGACGGTTCGCCGAACACGGCGCACACCACGAACCTTGTGCATCTCCTCCACGTCTCGCCGCAGCCGGGCGGGCGGATCGCGAGCGGCATCCTCGCGGACGTCGCGCCGACTTTGCTCGCGCTGCTCGGCCTGCCGCAGCCGGGGGAGATGACGGGGAGGGATTTGGTGGTGCGAGGGTGATTTCGCGCTTTGCGGTGGTGGGGCGGTTGGGGAAAAAACGATCCGCCATCCCCAGCGGAGCGTCGGAAAAACCAGGCCATCATCCTGAACGGAGTTTCGCCGTGGGCGAAGGCGGCGGGCGAAACGCAGTGAAGGATCGCTGAAAGTAACGGGCGGAGGCGGTCTGGTGAGATGCGCGCGCCATCACTCCCACCGCCTCCGACCACCGGGAATTCCGTTCAGAATGACGGGTCGTTTTTTCCAACCGCCACCCCAAATTCGTCCGAGCCTTCACCGCCGTGCTCACCGCCGCGCGCATCCCCGCCACGCTCCGCCGCGAAAAAGGCCACGACATCGCCGCCGCGTACGGCCAGCTCCGGCGGCAGACGCTGCCGGTCGCGCCGGCCTGCTGAGGTTTTTCAACGGAACAAAAAACTCCCTTCACGAGCCGGAAAGCGGTGGCAGGCGAAATCGGCGAGCCTTGGTGACGCACTGGCATGGGGTCATGGCCCTTTGATTTGCAGAAAAGGGCGAGGGGCCGTCACGCTGCGCCCGGCTCCATGTCGCGGGGTGGGGTGGTCGGGTTCACGCGCCGCCGCACTGGCTCCAGGAGTCCCGCCCCTCCCCACGAAGCTCAGCTTCCCCGCACAAATACGGCGTTGCCAAGTCCTCAACTTGGCAACGAGGGAAAAAACTCTTCGCGTTCGCAAGGTGCCAGCGCGAAGCTGCGCCCATGCAATACCACGTTGTCGTCGTTCAAACGGAGGAAGGCTTTGCCGTTTCCTGCCCGGCGCTCCCCGGCTGCCACTCGCAGGGTGCGACGCACGCGGAGGCGGTGTCGAATATCCGCGAGGCCATCGCGCTGTGGCTGGAAGTAGCCGAGGAGGACAGCGTGCGCGAGCTGGCGGCGGAAGGCGCGCACTTCACGCGCGAACTCGTCACCGTCTAGCACGATGCCCAGGCTCCCTGGCATCAGCCAGCGCGACGCCGTCCGCGTCTTCGAGCATCTCGGCTACCGCATCGCCCGGCAGAGCGGCCACATCGTCATGACGAACGGCAAGACCCGCCTCATCATCCCGCGCCACCATCCAATCAACGCGCTGACGATGGGTGGCATCGCCAAAGACGCGGGCCTGACTCCCGATCAGTTCCGCGCGCTGCTTTGAGCGGCAGCCGCGCCGCCGCACTGGCTCCAGGCAGTCCCGCCCCTCACCACGAAGCTCAGCTTCCCCGCGCAAAGACGGCGTGGCCAAGTCCTCAACTTGGCTACGAGGGTGAAACCTGACCTACTTTCACTCGGCGCGGTCGATTGAGCCTGACGCCGCGCCCAGAAGCTGGCATCACATCGCGCATGAGCCGCGAAGTTTTCTATTTCCGCGTGTGCGAAAGCGGACACCTCACTTACTCGCTGCGCGAGCCTTTCACGGACGGCTTTTGCCAAACGTGCGGATCGAAGCACTACACGCACTGTGCGAAATGCGGCACTCAGCTTCCTGACCGATTTTTCAGTCCCGTATCAATGGGAACAACCGATCCGTGGGACGAAAGCGCGATGGTGCGGCCCGACGCCTGCACCAAATGCGGTCACGTCTTCCCGTGGACCATTGCCGAGCAGCGCCGCTCCGAGCGCGGCAGCCCAGCGGACACCGCCGAGGCTCTTGCCATCGTCCGCCGACTCTGCGCGCGCTTCCACGTATTCGCGCGCCAACTCCGTCAACGTCACGACGACCGCACCACGCTTGATATTGTCGATGAATACGACGTGCAAGACGCCCTTCACGCCTTGCTCGCGCTGTATTTCGACGACATCCGCCCGGAGGAGCGCACACCGACCCACGCCGGTAAATCCGCGCGTACCGACTTCCTGCTCAAAGGCTACAACATCGTAATTGAGACCAAGAAAACGCGCCAAGGACTCGCCGACGCAAAACTTGGCGACGAACTCATCCACGACCTCGCGCGTTATGCGAAGCTCGACGACTGCAAACACCTGCTTTGCCTCGTCTATGACCCTGACGAGCGCATTCGCAACCCCGAGGGCTTGCGCAAAGACCTTGAAGCCCGCGACGGTCCGCCGCATTTTGAACTGTTCATCGTTCCGCAGCGGGCAAGCGTCTAAGCGTGGGTGAAACCATCCAAATGGCTCAACACGATTTTCCCGTGTTCCGCCAGAATCCAATTTCGTTTAGTCGGCGGATACGATCTTCGCTCAGTTTGCCAGTCTTTCGGAATTCGCGCTGATGAGTCGCCCACTTTCCCAATTGAGGATTGTCGCGCCACTTTGATGGCACATTGCAATGACCGTGAATGCGCCGGTATTGCGACATCGCTCCAAACATTTCCTGCCACCGGACCTCATGGGCCTGCCAGATGAATCCAATCTCGTCCAATTGTCGGACGAGAGCTTCGCTCAGGTGATTCTTTCTAGTTCGCTGATTCGCGACCCATCGAGCGAGTATTGGGTTTCGTCGCCAGCGTTGCGAAACGTTGCAATGGCCGTGTTCCCGTTTGAACTCCTTCAATGCCACTAACATGCTTTCAGAATGATCGAGCCGGTTGGTCCACTGAAAACCAATAGCGTCGAGGCATCTTATGCGCTCGGCATTGATCAAACCCTTCTTTTTATGCTGACGGAGGCGCTTAACCCAAGAACCCAAGGTCGGATTATGCGGCCACGCAGCCGGCACGTTGGTGTCGCCGTACGCATTTTTGTAATTCTCTAGCTCGGACAACATCCCAGCGAATTGTGCTTCGATAGGATCCCAGACAAACCCAAGTTTGTTGAGCAGTCCGATTTGATCCGAACCCATCTTGCGCTGTTTATGACGCTTTCGTTGTGTCTGAACCCAACTGCCCAGCCGCGGATTCTCACGCGACCCATGAGAAACATTGCAATGGCCGTGTATTTTCTTGTATTCAGCGAGGGCCGCATACATCGCGTTCCATGCTGCAGTTTTGGGATCCCACGCGAAGCCGATTTGATCCAAGCAAATTATACGGTCTTTATCGAGTTTGCCTGCGCGTCTGACTGATCGTTGCTTTCCGACCCAGCTACTCAATTCCCGGTCCCGAGGCCATCCCGATGGCACGTCACAGTCCCCATAC
>JAYWEB010000353.1:0-3375 GCA_043779575.1 Chthoniobacter sp.
TCAAAAGGTCCAGAGCCTGGGTGGCCACCAGCCTCTTGAGCTGCGTGTTTTCCTTTTCCAAAGCCTTGAGCCGTTTGACCGTCTCTTCCTTGGCTCCGCCATACTCCTGGCGCCATCGATGATAGGTCGGCGGACTGACTTCCCGCTTCTTGGACACGGCCTCCACGCTCTGGTCTCCGGCCAAAAGCGTGGCTGCCTCGCGCAGCTTCTTGCTGATCTCTTCGGGTGTATGTCATTGGCGTTTCATGGTGCGAGTTCGCCGGCGCTTTCGCGCCGCCAAATCTCTTAGAGGGCGTCTAAAAAGTCCCTCCCGCGTGTCATCCTGAGCGGAGTTCCGTGCGGGCGTAGGCGGGACGGAACGCAGTCGAAGGACCCCGTCGAATCAGGGGCGACGTCGCTGGGGACTCCACGGGGTCCTTCGACTGCGCTACGCCCACCTTTCCGCCTCCGCTTCGCTCAGGATGACTCGAAATTTGATTTTTTAGACGCCCTCTTAGCGCCTGGATCAACTTTCGGGGAGCAGGCCAAGGTGTCGTTTTAATTTAAGGAGATGGTATTAGAGATCCTTCGACTCCATTCAGGATGACGGCTCTTTTTCTCCCCGCCGCGCCGCTTTCACTCCACGAACCGCTGCGCCTCCGGCATGCGACGCTGGTTGTCGCGCAGATCGCCGACGGTGGCGCTGCGCTGGGCGAAGCCGATTTTCACAAGTGGCGCGGTGCGCCGCCCGGAAAACTAGCGGCGGCCGCGTGCTGGCGTCGAGACACTGAGGCTCTCCTTCCAGCCCTCCCCCGATTCCCAGAAAGCCTCCTGCACGAAGTGCCGGAAGACCCAGAACATCGACGCCGCGGCGAACCCGGCAATCATGCACATGAGGAGCTTGTGAGTGAATGTGCTTTGCATCTTGGCGTGTTGAGCAAGCACGTCCCTTGCCGCGGAGGGATTGGGGGCTGGTCTTCGTAATCGTAATCCCCTCCACCCTGCCGTTGGGACTTCCAGCCGCCGCTTACGAGTAAGAAAGAACCGCCCCTTTACCAAAAGCCCCACTGCCCGGTCCGCATGACCCAGATGCCGAGGATTAGATTCGTCACCGCATGCGTCAGCACACATGCGCTGAGGCTGCGGGTGCGGTAGGCCACGAGGTTGAAAAGTGCGCCGGTGAGGATCGCGGCGGGCCAGTCGGCGAAGGAGTGCTCCAGGCAGAAACCGCCGACGACGATGCCGCAGGATTTCCAGGAAAACGCGCCCATCGGCACGCTCGTGAAGTCGTCATCCACGAAGTAGCGCAGCAGAAAGCCGCGCCAGAAAATCTCCTCGATGAGCGGGACGATGATGACGAGGCGCACGAAGCGCACGACGACATTGAACCAGTACATCCAGGTGTCGGGGCCACCGAAGTAGTCGGGTTGAAAGCCCTTGAGCCGCGCCTCCGCGCCCAACCACTGCTGCGGGGCAATCCAAAGAATGAGAGCCAGCGCGCCAATGAGCGTCGCGAACCCGAGCCCGGCGGGGAAGCGCATCTCGTAGCAGCGCCAGTAGCGCGCGAGGAGCACCGCGCCCACCAGCGTCTGGAGCGGGATCACCCAGTAGCGCGGCTCGGCGATGATCCAGAACTCACTGCGCGGAGCGATCCAGCCGGGGATTTCGCCGAGGAACATGATCGCAAGAAATACGACAAACGGCCCGACATAAGCTTTTTCGTCACGAGTAGCGCCAAACATTTCGAGTCAGTTTTTTTGAGAGTCATGAAACAAATCGCAACCGCAGAACCAACGCCAGAACATCTCCTGCAAATGCTCGACGCCGAACTCGCAGCGCAGCGCGGCGAGAACGCCCGTCCGGGTCGCAACCGCACGATGCTCCTCGTGGGCGGCGTGCTTTTCATCGTCATCGCGGCCGGTGCGGCGCTGTTCGTCCTGATGCAAATGCTCGCCGATCTGGAGCGCGCGCCGCGGCAGGCCAGCGCGGAGTCGCAGGTCCGAGTGACCGGCGGAAAATTTTGAGAATCAACCGCGTGCCCGGCACATCGGCTGCTTAAAAAGACCTTCAAATGGCCAAAGCTCACACCTCAATCATCGGCGTGGATCTCGGGCGCTACTCGCTCAAGTCCGTGCTCCTCCAGCGCAAATCCGGGAGCCGCGTGGTCGTGACGCATTACGCTTCGCAGGTCCTCACCGGGCCGGTCGATTCGGCGGAAAGCCTCGGACGCGAACTGAAATCCCTTTTCAAAACCATGGGCGGCTCCGCGAAAGCCTGCGCCGTGGGCATCTCCAGCCCGGACGCCCTCATCCGCATCATTGAGCAGCCGGAAACGCCGGTCACTCTTTTGCGCGACGCGCTGCGGCTCAACGGCATGGCTTTGCTCAATCAGGACTGCAAAGATTTCGTGCTCGATTGCGACGAAATCCCGACCGCCCAGGGCAACGCCGATCCCGAAACGGCGGGCCGCAAGCGCTATCTCGTCGGCGGGCTGCCGCGGGCGCAAGTCGCGGTCGTGGGGAGCGCCATGGAGCAGAGCGGGACGAATGTCGGCGCGCTGCAACTCGCCCCGATCTGCGCCTTCAACGCCTTCGAGTTTGCCTTTCCCGAGGTCTTCAAAGGGCAGGCCTTTTTCCTCGTCGATATCGGGCACTCGAACTCGACGGTGATGGTTGGCTCGAAGCGCGAGTTGATCCTTGTCCGGTCGATTGAATTTGGCGGCAAGGCGCTCATCGAGGGACTCGAAAGTCTGAGCGGCGAGGGTCGCGAATCCGTTTTCCAGGCGCTCGAACAGGAGGACGAGGTCATGGTGGAATACACCCGCGTGGCTCTGGCTCCGCTGATCCGCGAGATTCAAAGCTCCATCGGCTTTCTCGAGCATCGCCACGAAGAAACCATCGGGCGCATCTACGTCTCCGGCGGTCCGGCCAAGTCGGCAGCCCTGCTCCGCGTGCTCAGCGACGATCTCAATCTGCCCTGCGAATCGTGGAGCGCTCTGGCGAACTGCGAGTCCGCGCTGCCCGCCAGCCGGAGCGAAAATTTCGCCCACGAGGCGCTGGACCTGAACGTGGCGTGCGGGGCCGCGGTGGAACTTTTGCAAGGGAACTAAACCATGTCGCTCCATCTCAATCTCTATCACGAAGTCATCAAGGCGAAGGCGCTCAAGCGCCGCGATCCGCTCAAGCTCACGATGTATGCGCTGTCCGCCGTGGTCGCCGGTTTCGCCGGTTATTACGTGGTGCAGGCCGTCAAGCTGCACAGCCTGAACACCGAGCTGGCGTCGGTGAAAGCGGAGTTCGACAAACTGGAGCCCACGGCCAAAACCGCAAAGGCGCGCGAGGACGAACTCACCGTGAAACTGAACGCGGGCAACCTCCTCGTGAAGAAGGTGGAAAA
>JAYWEB010000354.1:0-3348 GCA_043779575.1 Chthoniobacter sp.
CAACCGCCTCGACGACGTGAACGTCCACGGGGAGGTCAACGCCGCCATGCGGCGGATGGACGCGGGGCGCAAGATCGCCGAAGAGGAAGTGCTCGACACGCATCGGCGGCTGCTGGCCGAGGGACGCTGAATGCCCGAGTGGAAGTTTGTGCTCGACGAGCAGGCCTTCGACTTCTTCCGGGCCGCGCGCGGCGCGGAACGCCAGGCGCTCATTCGGGCTTTTGCCGAGATGCGCACGCACCCCACGGCCGAGGGCGTCTGGCAGAGTAGAGTTACTTGGATCGCTTTCAGGCTCCCGGCGGCTCTTCACGAATCCGAACGGTCACCTGCTCATCACGATCCGCTTGGGCTAACAGCTTCCCGCGAAGCTCAGCGATGAATGATCCGAGTCCTGCCGCATCCGATAGTTCGGAATACTGGCCCGTTGTCGCGGCCGTGCGCGGTGAAAGGATGACGGCCGCGCTGGTATAGAGCGACTCAAGCATGAGTTTCTCGCACAGCAGCCGGTAGCGGTCGGCATAAGTGGCCCATCTGAATTCCTCGAACACGTCGAAGTAACTTGGCTTGAGTGCCCGTGCAGGTTTGGCATGAACGGGAGGACAATCTTCGAGTAACATGATGTAGCCGAGGAAGGGTCGCGGCGACTTTCCAAAAGCACCTTCACGATGTGCGGTCCAGAAATCAGTCGCGTTCCCCAGCGCCTCTTCTGCCCGGTTATTGCAGTTGTTTCCAAACGATGGCCCTACATGGCTCTTGAGTTCAATCGCCGCGAGCAACCGCTCATCGCTATGGATCAGCAGATCCCATTTCTTCGTCGGTCGAAAGAATCCCGGAAGTGTGGTGAGTTGCGTTCCTTTCTTTACGCCCGGACGACTAATGCCAGCTTCATCGACAAGCCGCGTAAAGAAATCTGCAAAGCCATCGAGATGCTTGCCAGAAGTGACATTTGCGCGTTCCCCGCGGTCGGCGTCCGCTGACGACGCCTGCTTCTCACCAGCACCTGCACGACTGCGCCAGAAATGCCGAACAGCCTCGCGAATCTCCGGGGTATAGTCTCGTGTCATGTTGATTGGAAAGTTTGCAGCAGTGAGAGTTCCGACGTATCCAGTTGGTACAGTTCTGCTGTTGCGCTGTCGCAAGCGCCCGCATCCCCGCGGGAGGCAGCCGAAATCAGCTTCTTTCTCATCATCTGAGAGACTTCTTCCCATTTCGGCAGTCGAATACGGCGGAGATATTGCGCCTGATACCTTAGAAAACCGCCCTGCATTCGTAATGAGTAACTCACGATAAAAAGCTGACTTAGATGCGAGCGCAGCACCGCCTGTAACGCCCTCAAATCCCACTCCGTTGAGGTCACGTAGTATAGGTTGTGATGCGGGTAGTAATTGCCTTCGTCATACACCACGTTCGCCTCTCCCTTGATGTCAGGAATCAGCAGCTTTGGAGTTTTGATAAGATCGACGTAGATACGATCAATCGTCCGATACCATGCGCGTCCCGAGCGTTGCGCGACGTTGCGCCGCCGGAGCAGTACTTCATTGGTTTCCACGAATTTCCGAAAACGAGGGTAACGATCCACCTCGGCAATTCTACCGTCCGCCTCAAACGGATTCACCACGCCTTTGCCCTGCCATACCACTTTCCCCGAAAAAATATCCTTGGTGCCGACGAGCGGAACCTTCCGCTCATCTTCCACGTCCAAAGCCGCGTAAGTGCCGATGAACACGGCATCCGCTCCGGTCGCAACGCCGATGCCCACGCGACACCCCGCTTCCTCCAATGTCGGATATTCGCGCTCTAAGCGGCGAATGAGAGAAACGTGGCTATTTGCTTCCGTCAGCCAGGGATGGTCCTCGCAAACGACCCCGTGCATTTCACGAAAGAACTCCCCTTCGCTCTCTGTGTCGTTGCTCATCGCCTCCACGGTCGCTTTGAGTCCGGCGAGTGTCTTTGGCGGCACTGCCACTTTCGTTCTCTGATTCCCGAGTGCGTTCTCGATGACAAAAATCGCCGGATAAGCGATCACGTCCTTCGTAAAGGCGGGTACGTCATTGATGCTGAGGATGTGCTTCAAATGAAATCCTTGAGACACCATGCTGCGGAGCGGACCTCCATAGCGGTTTTTCATCCAACGATCCGAACAGATGAAGCTGAGAAGCCCGTCCGCTTTCAACAGGTTCAATGACCGCTCAATGAATGGCACATAAATATCGGCCCGGTCATAGAGCGTGCGAAAACGAATCCGGTATTCAATCAGCAGAGCATCGGGAATCCTCTCCTGCCGAAGATACGGAGGATTCCCAACCACGAAATCGAACCCTCGCGGGAGTGGCACGAGCAGGAAATCGGCATGCGCGAGCCATGCCTCAGTAAGCCGTGCCGCATCGGAAGCCGAGACTCCGTGTTCCTCGAGGAGTTCAGACACCATTGCGCTCACCTCGGCATGGCTCCGGGCGCTGATTTCTGTCGCGCAAATCGAGTTCTTCAGAGCTGTCGATACCTCTTCCAGTCGTCCACCGTAGCGTCGATACGACTCCAAAAGGCGTCCGATAATTGGCAGCAAATAATCACCTTTTCCACAGCATGGCTCAAGGATCGTCAGTTCAGAAAGTGGCCTGGCTGGGACATACCCAATGAGATCAAGCATCGCCTCTACCACCTCCCGCCTCGTGTAAACAGCACCACGGCCTTCATCAGAGGCATGTGCGAGTGGATTGGAGATCACCGAGTGCATTTGTTTTGATATGGCGGGAGCGCGGCTCCGACGCCAACCTTGTTTTCTTCTGTCAGGCGGGAAAGCGCAATCTTACTGTCACGATCACTGCACCGGTCGGTTCGCACTCCATCCCTGTCGATTGTTGCCACGCGCTCTCACCGCCTGCCGGAACGCGGCGCGCACACGGCGCTGGGCGATGTCGGCACCGTGGCCGATCTATTCGCGACGGTGCTGCGCCCGATCGCGGAGCAGCGCGGGCTGGAGACGTGGGAGCAGCTTGCGGCCTATGCCGCCGAGGAGTGGTATCCGTCGCGCGTCGCCTTCGGGAACCACAAGGGCCGGTCCATCGCGGAGGCGCGCACCGACGCGGGGTTGCGCCGCTGGCTGGACGGTCTGGCGCAATCCGCCAACGCGCGCCACGCGAGGATGGGTCGCTGGTATTTGCGGAGCCTGGAGGAAGCGGCGGAACCCTCGCTGTTCGTTGCCTGGGAGTGCGCGCGTGACCCGGCTGGCGTGGCCGTCGCGGGCCGGGGGCTGGTGCTTTACGTGAACCCGGAGTTGCAGCGGCTGCGGGCGCTGGTGGACGCGGCGCGGGCGCGGCTGGCGGAATTGGAAGCGGGCTTCACGATCGA
>JAYWEB010000355.1:0-8241 GCA_043779575.1 Chthoniobacter sp.
GCTCAGCTCCCGCGCCGCCGCACCCGCCGCGCGGCTGAGCTGGCCACAGCGCTGGCGGTCGATGAGGCAGTCTTCGAGATTGATGCCGACCTGCGCGTAGGTGCGCTCGAAGAGCCGCTGGATGTCGCTGAAGAGGGTGGCGCTCATGCGATCAGCGGGAGGTTCGGCGCGTGCCCGGCGTCGAGGTGGAGGAGCGAATCGGAGAGCCGGTTCAGCGCCAGGCGGGCCTCGTGAAAACCGTCCGCGAGCGTTTCAAAGACCGGCCCCAGCGCGCAGGAGCGCGCGACCTGGTGCGTGGCGACCGCTTTGAAACTGGCGCTCCCCACATCCTCGTAAAAGCTCACATCCGGCGCGCCGCGCTGGCTCCGGCGCTCCACGGTTTCGTGAAAAATCCCGGTGATGAAGAGCGCGTAGTTGCCCACGTGCGCGCGGATCAGAAAGGTCTGCGCGGGCGAGGCGTTGCGCAGCGCGATGAGCATGTCGGAGACGTATTGCACCGGGTTCGCGTTGCCGTCCGCCGGAGATTTCAGGCGGGCGGTTTGGGAGAAAGTGGCGAGCAGCGAGGCGAGGTAGTCACTGACCCGGCGGTCGGTCAGCCCGGTCGATTTCAAGACATGCCGGATCAAAACGTAGAAGTAGAGTTGCGGCGAAATGCCCAGCGTGCCGTCCTGCGCGAGCACGGATTCCACGAGCCGCGGGCTGTCGAGAATGGAGTCGCGGGCCTCCGCGTCGGTGAGCAGGTCCACCAGATTCACTGAGTCTCGCTCGGATCGTGCGAGGGTTTGGACGACGAACTCGAAATCCGCCGCCGTGAAGCGTTCCCGGCAATTGGCTTTAATCATCGGGATTGGAAAACAAGCATTGGTTATACCAGCGCATTTTCTCGTTTTGAGAACGATGCGCCCGCTTTCTGTTTTCGCAAGCGCCCCGCCGAAATCGGCGGCCGGCCCCGGCTCGTCTGCCGCGCGCTTGCCCGCGCCGCGCGGGGCACCCGACCAGCCGCTAAAGCGGCTCGATGCTCATGGCCCCGGTCGTCATGGTCCAGCCGTCGGCGAGGGGCAGGCGCTTGAGTTCGTGGCCCGCGCCCCACGAATCGGAGAAGAGGATTTCCTCTTTCTGTTTGTTGTAACCGATGATCAGGCGCATGTGGCCGCCGGCACTCTGGGGAATGTCGCGCTCGGTGGTGAGGCCGAGCATCACGGTCCAGAGCAGCGGAATCCCTTGGTCGATGTGGGTCTCGATCTGCCGCTCAAAGCGGGTCATGTCGGACTTGTTTTTGGTCCGCACTTCCTTGAGCACGTCGCCTTTCATGGCGCGATAGACCGCCCCCACGTCGATCATGTGCCCAGGGTCGGGGACTTCCGGGACGCCGGCCTTTTTCGCGGCGCGGTTGTAGTCGGCGATCAGCTTGAGCAGGTCTTTGATCGTATCGCCCTGCTGCACGTCGCGCACCCGCACCTTCAGCCGCGCGCCGAGTTTTTTGAGGGCGAGAAACATGTCGTCCGTGCTCGTGCCGCCGTCGGTTTTGGTGTTGGCGATCTGGGCGAGTTCGTTGGCATCCACCGGGTTGCCGTAGTAGCGCATGACGCGCTCGGCGCTGGCGACGACGCAGTAGCCTTTCTGGCCCTGATCGACCATCGGCACGTCGCCGATCCAGACGTCGCCCGAGGTGGCGTCTTTTTTCACGTGTGTCGCGCCGGCAAACTTCGCGCGCTGGCTGGTGGTCGCGCCGGCGAGGAGGCCGAGCTTTTTCTCCGGGCCGGTGATCTCCAGGCGCACAAACTCGGCGCGAAAGGCGATGTCGCGCGCTTTGACCGCCTTGGTCTTGCTGTATTCGAGGAGGTAGCGCGCTCGCGGCGTGAGCCAGAGCAGCCCCTCGGCCTTCACGGCGCTCGTGGGATCTTTGCCCCGCACGGTGAATTTCACGCCGGTCGCTTTTGAAATCGCCTCGGCGGAATCGCGCACGAGAGCGTCGAATTTTTCCTCCGGCAGCTCGCCCGCGTCGCCGCGCCCATAGAGGGTGACGGTGATTTCCTTGAGCGCGTCGCCCTCGAAGCGGGCCACGCTTTCCACCGCCGGCTGGCCGAAAACCGTGAGGTCCGGGCGGGCGGCGCGGGCGGAGTCGTGCGCGCTGGAGGTCCACTCGTAGCCGAGCCGGCCGGCCGCGGCCATGAAGTCGCTTGGCTTCTGCGCCCACAGATTTTCCGCCGCGAGCAGCGGGTCGAGCGGCGCGGCGAAAGCGGACGCGCGGGCGAGGAGGAGGGCGGCGAGCGGGAGGAGCGGGAATTTCATGGAAGGCGGGGTTGCTGCTGGGTGAGGCAGTGGAAAGCGCCGAGTCCCCAGATGAGTTCGCGGCAGTCGATGGGGACGATTTCGCGCTCGGGGAAGGCTTTCTCCAAAACGGCGCACGCCCATTTGTCATTGGCGTCGGCGAAGACCGGGAGGAGCACGACTTGGTTGGCGATGTAGAAATTGGCGTAGCTCGCGGGCAGCCGCTGGTCGTCGCGCACGATGCGGCCCGGCATGGGCAGGACGTGGATTTCGAGCGGCGTGCCGTCCTCGGCGTGCATGCTGCGGAGCGTTTCGAGGTTCGCCTGGAGCGGGTCGTGGTTGTGGTCGTTTTCGTCCTCCTCCACGACGGTGACGACGGAGGTGCGGCTGACGAAACGCGTGAGGTCGTCCACGTGGCCGTCGGTGTCGTCGCCCTCGATGCCGTCCCCGAGCCACAGGATGTTCGTCACGCCGAGATAGTCGCGGAGCCGCTGCTCGATGTCCTTTTGCGCGAGGTCGGGGTTGCGGTTGGGGTTGAGGAGGCAGGCTTTCGTGGTGAGGAGCGTGCCCGCGCCGTTGACCTCGATGGAGCCGCCTTCGAGGACCATTTTCGGAAAGTAAATTGGGAGCTTTTGCTGCTCGGCGATGCGCTTGGGCACGTCGTCGTCGAAGTCGAACGGCGGATACTTCCAGCCCCACGCGTTGTAGTCCCAGTCCACGATGGCGAGCCGCGGACCGGCGTCGCGCGTGAGGTAGATGGGGCCGTGGTCACGGCACCAGGGCTCGTTGCTCGGGATGCGGAAAAAGGTGACGTGATCGGTCGTCACGCCGGCCTTGGCGAGGTGGCCGCGGACGAGCGTTTCGTGCTTCGCGTCGCAGACATTGATGTGGACTTTTTCCGACCTCCCGAGCGCGCGGACCATCTCGGCGAGCGTGGGGACGATGCGCTCGTAGGAATCCGGGAAGCTGATGCCGTCGGGGCGCGGCCAGGACATCCAGGTGGCTTCATGCGGCTCCCACTCGGCGGGCATGCGGTAGCCGAGCGCGGCGGGCGTGGCTGGGACGATGGTGCCGGTGTCAGACATGACGGATTTTTTTCCCGCTAGTCGATGAAGCGTTTTTGCAAATCCCCGTACGCATCGATCCGCCGGTCGCGAAAGAAAGGCCAGTGGGTGCGCTGCGTGTCGAGCGCGTCGAGATCGGCCTCCACGATGAGCGTCTCCTCGTCGCCCGCGGACGCTTTCGCCACGATCTGCCCCGCCGGGTCGGCCACGAAACTCTGCCCCCAAAACTCGATGCCCGCGCCGCCGTCCGGCGCTTCGTGGCCGGTGCGGTTCGGCACGGCTACGTAGCAGCCATTGGCGATGGCGTGGGAGCGCTGGATGGTTTCCCAGGCATCGTGCTGCCGCGCGCCGGACTGCGCTTTCTCGCCGGGGTGCCAGCCGATCGCCGTCGGGAAAAAGAGAATCTCCGCCCCCGCCAGCGCGGTCAGCCGCGCGGACTCGGGATACCACTGATCCCAGCAGACGCAGACGCCGATCTTGGCAAACTTCGTCTGCCACGCGCGGAAGCCGAGATCGCCCGGCGTGAAGTAGAATTTCTCGTAAAACAGCGGGTCGTCCGGGATGTGCATCTTCCGGTATTTGCCGAGATACGCGCCGTCGGCGTCGAGGATCGCGGCGGTGTTGTGATAGAGCCCCGCGCTGCGTTTTTCAAAAAGCGACGCGATGATGACGATGCCGCGCTCCTTGGCCAGCGCCGCCAGCGCGTCGGTGCTCGGGCCGGGGATTTCCTCGGCGAGCTGGAAGTATTTGTGATCCTCGACCTGGCAGAAATACTGCGACGTGAAGAGTTCCTGCAAACACACGATCTGCGCGCCTCGATCCGCCGCCTCGGCCGTTTTCGCGAGCGCCTTCGCGAGGTTTTCGTGCGGCTCCGCGGAGCAGCGCATCTGGACGAGGCCGAGGGTGACTTTGCGGGCAGTGGAAGACATGCGAAAAAAAGTGCCACGCCGCGCACCGGCGAAGCATTGGTCCGTGAAAAGTGTGCGGGCGCGGAACGGAAATCAACCCGCGAAATCGCCACGCCCGCCGCCAGAAACATCCGCGCGGGGGGGAGGTCCGCCTTTCCGGCTTAGGACCGAATAATAATCCAAAAAAACCAACTGAGCCACTGCCAAAAAACGGTTCAACCCGTTCACCGGGTGCTCTCGATGATCGCGAGGGTCTGGCGCACGTTTTCGGCCATGCTGAATTTTTCGCCGAGCGCGAGGAGGCGCGGGCGGATGGCGGCGCGGCGCGCGGGGTCGCTCCATTTTTTCAGCGCCGCGGACAGCGCGGGGAGGTCGTCGGGCTCGGGGACGACTTCGCCTTCCACGCCGGGCTCGATGATTTCGGCGAAGCCGTTCGCGGCCGTGGTGATGACGGGCAAACCGGCGGCGAGGGCTTCGAGGCAGGCGTTGGAAAACGGCTCGTAAAGCGTGGGCAGGATGAAGGCGTCGGCGGCGGCGAGGTAGCTCGGGATGTTTTTCACCGGGCCGAGAAAGCGCACGCGCCCGGAGCGGGGCAGGCCGCGCGCCTGGCCGCGCCCGGCGACGAGCAGCGTGGCGTTCGGGAGGCCGGCGGCGTGCAGCGCGGCGATGGCGAAGCGCAGGCCTTTGCGCTCCCAGCCGGAGCCGGCGAAGAGGACCGCGAATTCCCGGTCATCGCAGCCGAGTTCGCGACGGGTTTGCGCCCGCGCCGAGGCGGAGACGGCGGCGGGCGGCACGCCGTTGTACACGACGCGGAGGCGCTCGGCGGGATAGCCGAAGCGCGTCCCGATTTCTTTCCCCACCATCCGCGAATTCGCGATCACCAGCCGCGCGCCGTCCGGTCCGAAGAGCTGCTTTTCCAGCGCCAGCGTCTCGCGGTGTTTCGCGCTGAACTGCCGCAGCCACGGCTTCCACGCCGGCTCGAAGCGCGCCCGCCGCTCCAGCCACGCCGCATGCACGCCGTCCCCCGCGCGGTAGGCATCGCACGAGTGGATGCGCTCCAGGCTGAAAAGGAAATCGCACTCCTCCGCGACCCGCCGCGCGACCAGCGCATCGGCGAATTTTTTCGGCGAATCGCTCGCCATCGGCACGTGCGCGTGGAGCCACGCGGCCCGCGGCCATTGCTCGGTGAAAAGCACGCACTCATGCCCGGCCGCGACCGCCTCTTCCGCGAAACGCCGCAGGTAAATCTCCGCGCCACCGGTGCGCGCGTAGCCGCGGCGAACGAGTCCGAGCTTCATTTAGGATTTAGCATTGGGGATTTAGGATTTAGTCGTGATTGGGGGAACGCCGCGCCATTCTGTGCTGCCCCAATGCGAAATGCTAAATCCTAAATTGCTCTACGCCACTTCCGCCCGCCTCGGTGGCAGCGGGCTCGATGCCGTGGCGCTGGAAACCGTGCGCGTGGCGCAGCGCGCGGGGATGCTGGGCAAAGCGCTCGCGTTTGCCAACCGGGCGGGAGAGCTCCCGGCGGAGCGCATCGGCTCGCTGCGGTGGCATCCGGTGCGGCTGCTTTCCGGGCTGGGGAGCGCGTTTTACTACGGGGCGAAAAAGCACGCGCTCGACCGGGCGGCGGCGCAGGAGTTGGCGCGGGGCGGTTACGGACTTTTTCACGGCTGGTCGGGGGAAAGCGTGCGGACTTTGCGCGGCGCGCGTCGGCTCGGCGTGCCGACCGTGATCGAGATCCCGACGTGGCATCGGAACAAGGGCCGGGAGAAGCCCGCGCGGCTGACCAAGAGCGAGCGGGAGCGGGCCGAGGCGCGCGGCTGGCCGGGCGTGAAAAACCGGCTGCTCGTGACGCGGCAGCAGGTGCTGGAGGAATACGCTCTCGCCGACCTCATCCTCGTGCTTTCGGAGAAGGCGGAGGAGACCTTCCTCGCCGCGGGCATCGCGCGGGAAAAACTCTTCCGGCATCAGCGCGGGGTGGATGTCGCGCGCTTCACGCCCGCCGAAAAACCGCCGGAAAAATTCGTCGCGGTCTTTGTCGGCGCGCTCATCAAGCGGAAGGGCGTGCATCATTTGCTCGAAGTCTGGCGGCGACTGGCGCTGAAAGATGCGGAGCTGGTGTTGGTCGGCTCGGCGCACGACGAGATGCGGCCGTATCTCGACGAATTTGGCGGCGGCAACGTGCGCCTGCCCGGCTTCGTCGGGCGCGTGGAGGACTGCTACCGCGCGGCGACCGTCCACATCCTCCCGAGCGAGTGCGAAGGCAGCGCGAAATGCACCTACGAGGCCGCGGCCTGCGGGCTCCCGCAGATCACCACGCGCGAAAGCGGCGACGTGGTCCGCGACGGCGAGAACGGGCTAATCATCCCGCCCAACGATCCCGAGGCGCTCGCCGCCGCGATCGAGCGGCTCCACCGCGACCGCGACCTCGGCGCGCGGCTCGGCGCGGCGGGCCGGCAGCGCGTGGTGGAAAATTTCACGTGGGAGCATTTCGGGGCGCGGCTGCTGGAGGCATACCGCGTGGTGATGACGAAAGGGAGCGCGCGATGAACGGGCCGACGGGTCGTAGCGAAATCCGGGGAGCGCGCGCGTCGGGAAGTTCGCGAAGGCGGGACGCCTTCGCCAGCACGCGGGACGCACGCGCTCCCCGGAACCCGCCGCGCGCTTTCGCCCAATGAGAATCCTCGCCCTCCAGCTCAAGCGCATCGGCGATCTGGTGCTGACCACCCCGGCCCTGCGGGCGTTGCGCGCGGCTTGGCCGGAGGCGCACCTCGCGCTCGCCGTCGCGCCGGGCTGCGCGCCGCTGCTGGGGGCGATGCCCGCGATCAATACTGGCGTGGTGCTCGGGCGCGGGCGCGGCTTTCGCCCGTGGCAGCAGGTGCTCACCGGGCCGTGGGACGTGTGCCTGGACTTCACCGGCACGGATCGCTCGGCGCTGGCGGCGGCGCTTTCGCGGGCGGAGGAGCGCGTGACTTTCGCGTGGGTGAAAAAGTCGAAACTGCGCGCCGTCGCGTTCAACCGCTTCGTGGACTCGCCGGTGCGCGAGCGGCACACGGTCGATCATTACCTCGACCTCGCGGATGCCGTCGCGCCGTTTGAAAGCGGCCCGCCGCCCGAGCTGCGCGTGCCGGAAACGGCGCGGGCGGCGGCGAAAAGCCTGCTCCGTGCGCACGGCGTCACGGGGCCGTTCGCCGTGCTCCATCCCGGCACGGCCCGCCCGGAAAAATACTGGCTCGCGGAGCGCTGGGCCGAGGTCGCGCGGCATCTGCGGGAGCGGCACGGCCTAGCCTGCGTCGTCACCGGCGGGAGCGACGCGGACGAACTCGCGCACGTCGCCGGCATCCTCGGCGCGGCCGGCGGGATCGTGAATCTCGCGGGCCAGATCGACCTCCTCACTTTCGCCGCGGTCCTCGCGCAGGCGCGGCTGTGCGTGAGTTGTGATACCGGCGCGGTGCATCTCGCCGCCGCTTTCCAGACCCCGCAGCTCGCGCTCTTCGGCCCGACCAATCCTTTCCACTGGCGGCCCCGCCACGGGCGCGCGCTCGTCCTTTCCGCCGCGCAGCCCGACGCGCCGCTCACCGCTTTCACCCCGCGCATGAAGGGCGCGCCGATGGACCGCATCTCGACCGCCACGGTCATCCGTGCTATCGACTCCCTCCTCGCGCCGGAGTCCGAGTCTTAATCGCAATCTTAATCTTAATCTTAATCCCCCGCCGCGGAGCCACTGCGCGCTCCGCTTGCCGATTAAGATTACGATTACGATTAAGAGCCGAGCCGACCGCCGCTTTTCCCACACCGCCACATGGCCACCAAACGAATCTCCCGCAAAGACGCCGCCAAAATGTCGGCGGCGGAGCTTTTGCGCTCCGGCCTCGGACCCTACCGCCGCCTGCTCGGCTACATGCGGCCCTATCGCGGGCGCTTCCTGCTCGGGATGCTTTTCGGCGCGCTCTTTGGCGCGGCCAATGGCGCGCTGATCCTGCTCATCCGCTGGG
>JAYWEB010000356.1:0-3330 GCA_043779575.1 Chthoniobacter sp.
CGGCGAGGTGATGCCGACGCCGTAGATGAAAAGCGGCACGCCTTCCGAGCGGGCGAGGCGCGCGGCTTCGAGCGGCTGGGTGCCGATGTTGCTCGCGCCGTCGGTCGTGAGAAAAATGCCCGCGAGCGGCTGGCCGCGCTTGCGCTCAAGCAGCTCGCGAATGGCGTCGCCGATGGCCGTGGTCTGGCTTTTCGGATCGAGCTTATCCACCCACGCATGTGGGGCAGGCGCCCCGCCTGCCTCCGTCTTCACGGGCGCCCCGCCCGTGCTTTCCGGCGAGGTCGTCACTTCCGCGAGGGCCGCGCCGAAGGTGAAAGTGTTCACGTCATACGCCTTCGCGAATTTTTCCAGCAGACCGAGGTCGTCATTACGCAGCACGCCGCGGAGTAGTTCGACGCGCGGCACCGGCTTCTGCGCGGCCTGCTTCGCATCGAGCGGCTGGTCGAGCCCCTTGCGGATGTCGAGCGCGCCGCTGGCGAGCGCGGCGCGTTTGCGGTCGGCTTCGTCGAAGCGCGGATCGGCGATCTTCATGCTCGCGCTGGTGTCGATGAGCTGGATCAGCGTCCGCCGGATGGTACCCTCGATGGTGAACGCAAAAACCGGCCGCAGGAGGATGAGCAAGAGCAGGAGAAAGAGCAGAATGCGCAGCGCCGTGAGCACGCGCCGCCGCACGGGCGTGACCCACTCGCGCGTGTCGCGCCAGTAGCTCCACCAAGTCATCACGCCAAGGAGCGCGGCGAGGAGGATGATCCAGCCGACCGACCCGCTATTGCGCAGCACCACCTGCACGCCGGAGATGTGCGCGGCGTTGTCCATCTTGATGCCGAAGATGCGGAGGACAAATTCAGTCACGGAGTTTTGGACGGGATTGACGGGATTTCAGGAATGGAGATCGGGCGGCGGCTGGATGCCGGGTGGGCGGCGGTGTTTGGTTTTGAATTCGAGGCTTGAGGCACCGAAATTCAGCAGCAGTCCTTGGTCGAGTTGCGTGGCAGTGAGGTAGTTCACCAACTGAACGGAATGGGCGACTGCCAATGCTGACACCGCTTTGTTTTCAACGAGCAACTGCTCATCGTTCGCCGGATCACGGACGAAGATGTCTGCCAAAAACCTCCCAACGATTTTTCCGCAGTAATGGACAGCGATTTCTTTCTCTGCCTCAGCGACCAGTCCGGCCCGCCGCAACTCAATCAGCAAAGCATTCTGATAAACCGATTCGAGGAAACCAGGCCCCAACACCGAATGCACCTTCATCGCCAGCCCCACAACCTTCTTCGATAGCGCGCTAACTTCACTCATAAATAATCCCGTAAAATCTCCTTAGTCCCGTCTAAAAAATTCATTTCGACTGGCTCCATCGGTTTCCAAACCACGTCTCCGCCATCGCCAGCCCCAGCGCACAAATCGCAAACGCCAGCCAGAACTCCGACCCGGTGCGCTCCTTTTGCAGCACCGCGCGGAGGCCGTGCTCGGACGACCAGCGGATGAGCTGGGCGACGCCGTCGAAGACCTTCAGGTCCGCCGGGGAAAGCTCTTCCAGCCTTGATTCGGCGGGATCGGCCTGCGTGGCGAAGCGGAGCATGGGCGTGGCGTCTTCGCCAGTGCAGGCGTCATACACGCCGGCCATGTCGGTCTCGTCGAATTGCAGCAGCGGCAGCCCCGCGTTGAGCGCGATGCGGCGCAGGGCGGTCGCGTCTTTTTTCGCGCCGGGCTTCGTGATGGTCACATCTTTGCCGACCAGCTCGGCGTCCATGACGGAGCTGAGTTTCGAGCCGACGCGCAGGTTCAGATGCTCGTCCTGGCGGGTGACGATCGCGCCGAGGATGCGGTGGATGAGCGGCACGAAAATCGGGCGGATGCAGAGGTCGTTCCACGCGCTGTCGGCGGTGCTGCTGAACTGGATCACGCGCCCGTAGCCGAAGGTGCGCTCCATGACCGCGGGCTGGCCATCGGCGTAGCTGAGGACGAGCGCGGGCGGGCCAATATCGGCGCGCGGCACATCGGACTTCGCGGGCTCCAGCGCGAAGGCGCGGTAGAAGTGCGCGGTGCCGAGCGTGCCCGCCGCGGGGTCTTTCCAAATCGAGACGATGAGGTGTTCGTAGCCTTTCGACTGGAGATGACAGAACTGCTCCTGCTGCTCCGCATTGCCGCGCGCCGCGCCGAAGGATGCGGGGAGAAAGCCGCGCTCGGTGAAGAGCTTCTCGTTGTAAAAGCTCGTGATCATTTTCCCGCCGGGAAAGACGATCAGCCCGCCGCCTGCGCGCAGGTATTTTTCCAAGCTCGCGAGCACGCCATCGGGCACATCGGGGACGTTGGCGAGGACGACCGCTTCGTAGTCGCTGAGTTTGGCGGATTGCAGCTCCGCCGGGTTCACAGTCTTCGTCTTGATGTAGTATTTTTCGCGCTGTTCGGGCGGCACGGGCACGAGCGCATTGCGCAGGTAGAAGACTTCGCTCTCGCGCGGCTCGATGCCGGGATCGCCATCTACAAGCAGCACGTTGATCTCGCCGATGACGCGCACGGCGACGGCGCGCTGGTCGTCGGCGGGATTGCGATCCGCGGGGATGTGCGCGGTGACGGAGTGAAATCCCGGCTCGCGGAACTGCACGAAGAGCGAGATGCGTTTCGACTCGCCCGGTGGGATCGACTCGATGCCCGCCTCGTCGCCCGGCGGCTCGGCATCGACGCCGATGCTGACCTGCACATTCTTCGCCTCCTCCACGCCGTAGTTCGCGACCTCCACCTCGAAGCGCACCGGCTGGTTCACCGGCGCGAGCGCGCTCGACATGCGCAGGCCGGTCACACCGAGATTGTGCTGCTCGCTTTCGCCGACCAGAACGAGCCGCGTCTGGATGTCCTTCTTCGCCGAGTCGAGCAGCAGGCGCGTGTCGGCGAGTTGCTTCCAGCCCGCGGCCTGACCGTCGGTGAGGAGAAAGATTTGCTTCACCGCGGTGCTCTGCCGCTGGAGCACTTCGACCGCCTGCCGCAGCGCCGCCGGCATCTCCGTGCCTCGGTCGGAGCGCTGCGCTTCACGGATGATTTTACGCGCGAGCGCGAAGTCGTGCGTCGGCTCGGGGATCAGATTTTTCACCACATCCGACACCAGCCACACCGCGACGGACGAACCGCCCGGAAGCGCATCCAGCGCTTCTTCCGCGGCCTTCTGCGCCTTGTCGAACTTCGACGAGACGCCGTCGCTCTGCGACATGCTGGCGGAGTTGTCCAGCAGCAGGATCGCCGCCTCATTGCTCCCGCCGAAGCCGGCGAAACCGCCCTGCTTGAAGGACGGCCGCGCCATCGCCACCGCGAGGGCGATGAGCACGAGGCAGC
>JAYWEB010000357.1:0-3330 GCA_043779575.1 Chthoniobacter sp.
ATGTCGAAATTGAAGCTTCCGTCCAAGGCCCGCAGCGTAGTGCCGATGGTTTCGATGCGGACGCCGATGAAAGAGGAGAGCACTTTCACCGACTCCGAGACCAGCAACTGCAGGCTCACCGTGCCCTGCACAAAACCGCCGACCGGCACCATGAAGAGCATGAAAAGGCACGGGAAAATGAACACGCGCGCGACTTCGCGGCCCCAGAGGAACAGCGCCCAGCCGTAAACGATCACCGGGAACGAGATGACCGCGGTGCGGGCGTCGATCATGCGGACTCCGCCGACGAACAGGAGCACGCCGCCGAGCAGCCAGGCCAGCCCCCAGTTGGAGGGTTCCTTGCGCGCTTTCCGAATCCTCTCGCGGTGATGCCACAGGAGGTAAAGGGCGATGGGCAGGACGAACCACGAGTGCTCCTGATTGTTCTCCGAGTTCCATGCGCGACTCGCCCACAGCGCGGTGGTTTCCTCGCCGTTTCTGAAGCAGTAAAAGAAGCCGAAAAAATAGACGAGCGCCCCGACACAGGCGGCGAAGAGCAAAGCCGCCCCCGCGTTTGACCCACACCATTTCCCGAAACGCGCCATGACTTCGCCAAACGCGATTTCGGGTTCCGGCGGGGCAGTTGGCTTGGCAGTCTCGGTGGGCATCGCGCGGACTGTATAAGACGTTGCGCCGGTTGCAAATCGCGTGTCGCGCGTCCGCATCTTGTCACGCAGCGGCGTCCCCCTTACGTTCCGCGCCTTGCACCGCCCACCCATGACGATTTCACGCTTCAACGTCCTCGGAGTCTCCGTGAGCGCGATGAACCTGGCCATCGCCACCGCGGCCGTGCTGGAGGCGCTGCGCGCGCGCCGCAAAGGCTACGTCTGCGTGACCGGCGTGCATGGCGTCACCGAGGCGCAGAGCGATGCCGGCTTCCGGCGCATCCTGAACGGGGCGTTTCTGAACACCACCGACGGCATGCCGCTCGTCTGGCTGGGGAAGCGCGCCGTGGGGAGTTTCGTCGATCGCGTTTACGGCCCGGACCTGATGCTGGAAATTTTCGCCGCCACCCAGGCGACGCCCTTCCGGCATTTCTTTTACGGCGGCGCGCCCGGCGTGGCGGAGGAGTTGCAGGCGAAGCTGGAGGCGCGCTTCCCCGGCGTGACCATCTGCGGCACGTATTGCCCGCCTTTTCGCCCGCTCACGGCGGAGGAGGAGGCCGCGCTCGCCGCACTCGTCCGGGAGAAAAAGCCGGACCTCATCTGGGTCGGGCTGAGCACGCCAAAGCAGGAGCGCTTCATGGCGGAGTATCTCCCGAAGCTCGACACGACCCTGATGTTCGGCGTCGGCGCGGCGTTCGATTTCCACTCCGGCCGGGTGCGGCAGGCGCCGCGGTGGATTCAGCGCTCGGGATTGGAGTGGTTTTTCCGCCTCTGCTCCCAGCCGCGCCGCCTCGCCCGGCGGTATCTGGTGAATAATCCGCTCTTCCTTTGGCGCATCGCCGGCCAGTTGCTCGGCTGGCGCAAATATCCGCTTGAACAAGCATCCGCGCCGGAGAATGTCTCCGCCCTCTAACTCCCACCTCCATCCTCTCTCCATGAAAAAAATCCTCGTTTGCGGCGCCGGCGGTTTCATCGGCGGCCACCTCATCAAAGACCTCCGCCGCCAGGGCCACACCCATCTCCGCGCGGTGGACAAGAAGCCCTTCTCCGAGTGGTACCAGAAGTTTGATGACGTGGATAACCGGGTGCTGAACCTCGAACACCTCGACGCCTGCAATGAAGCCGTCGAAGGCTACGATACCGTCTATAACCTCGCCGCCGACATGGGCGGGATGGGTTTCATCGAGCTAAACAAGGCGCTGTGCATGATCACGGTGCTAATCAATACCCACCTGCTGCTCGCGGCGAAAAAACACGGTGCCAAGCGCTTCTTCTACTCCTCCAGCGCCTGCGTCTATAACGCCGACAAACAGCGCGACCCGAACGTTACCGCCCTGAAAGAAGAGGACGCCTACCCCGCCATGCCCGAGGACGGCTACGGCTGGGAGAAACTCTTCAGCGAGCGCATGTGCCGGCACTTCCGCGAGGACTTCGGCATCGAGGCCCGCATCGGCCGCTACCACAACGTCTATGGCCCGAACGGCACTTACAACGGCGGCCGCGAGAAGGCTCCCGCCGCCGTCTGCCGCAAAGTCATCGCCGCCAAGCTCAGCGGAAAGCACGACATCGAGATCTGGGGCGACGGCCACCAGACGCGCAGCTTTATGTATATCGACGACTGCCTGCACGGCACCCAGATGGTGACGAACAGCGACTTCATCGAACCGATCAACATCGGCAGCAGCGAAATGGTTTCCATCAACCAGCTCGTCGATATCGTCGAGGACATCGCCGGGATGAAACTCCAGCGCAGCTACAAGCTGGACGCGCCCAAGGGGGTCAACGGCCGCAACTCCGACAACACGCTGATCCAAAAAATCTTCGGCTGGCAGCCCAGCATCAAACTGCGCGCCGGTCTGGAGCAAACCTACCGCTGGATCTACGACGAGATGGTTCGCGAAAAGGCCGCCGGCGGGCAGTCCGTCGTCAACCGTTCGTAGCCCTCCCTGGGCGGGAGGAAGGCCGAACCGGCCGCGGTCGAGTGACTGCGGCGGTGGAGGCATGGGGACAAAATGCGCCAAGTAGTATGGATGCTGCTTTCCAGGTGGGCCGTCCCGCTATGCGCCTGCCGAAACGAGCTTCACCCACGCCTGCCCCGCCACTGTTGGCGCGGGCCATTGCGCGGAAGGCGGGCTTTACCCTGCTGGAGGTCGTCGTGGCCACCGCCATCCTGGCGATCGGGTTTCTCGGGTTGTTTGCCACCGTCCTGAGCGCGGGAAAAATGGCGTCGGCCGCGGAGGAGGACGGGCTGGTCATGAGCGGGCTGGAGCAGCGCATCGACGAACTCCGCCTGCTCTCCTGGCCGGAACTGACGGACGGAACCGGGATCACGGCCAAGGTCTGGACCGCCCGCCCCGAGGCGCTGGCGGGCCTCACGGTTTCCCAGGAAACGCTGGCCATCTCTCCCAGCGACGTGCCGGGAGCGCGGACGCTCAATGCCACTTGGAACGGCTCGTCAAACCCGACCACAAGCTTCACCACGGGCACCGCGTTGAGCGAGGCGAGCGCGGTCCAAGCCGTCGCCACGCTCACCTGGACGGGCCGCCGCTCGCAGCGGGCGCAGACGCGCAGCCTGGTCACGGTCATTTCACGAGGAGGACTTTCCAAAAGTGCCCGTCCGTAGCGCCCGCCGGCGGCTTGCCGCTTTCACCCTCGTGGAGATCCTGGTGGCGATGGCCGTCGGCGG
>JAYWEB010000358.1:0-3328 GCA_043779575.1 Chthoniobacter sp.
GCCGCGGCGGCGGCGGCGGAAAATTTGAAAACCGCGCACGAGAAGATGCAGGAGGCGCGCGCCGCGATGACCGAAAAGAACGGCGAGGCCGCCGCGAAAAACACGCGGGAAGCGCTGGCCGCGATACAGGCCGCCGCCGCCCAGATGCAGCAGGAAATCGCCAAAGCCGACGCGGCGGCGGGCAAGAGCGGCGATCCGGTGAAAGACCTGGCGCAGCTCAAGAGCGACTTCCACGAACTCGCGAAACAGGAAGCGGCCGCGGCGCAAAATCCGGACAAATCCGGGCAGGCCGCGCTGGCGGAAAAGGCGGCGCAACTCGCCCAGCAGGCCGCGAACACGGCTCCGCAGGCCGCGCCGGCGGCGAAGCAGGCGGCCGCGAGCGCCCAAAAAGCCGCGCAGGCCAACCAACCCGCGGCCGCCGCCGCCGCGCAGCAGGCCGCGGCGCAGCAGCTCGCGGAGGCCGGGAAGCAGGTGGGCGAAGTGCTCGCGAAAGCGCAGGCGGAGCAGCAGGTGCTGGCGGTCGCCGAAAAAGCCGCCGCCGAACTGGCGGGGATCATCATGGCCGAGCAAAAGCTGGAGATGGAGACGGCGAAGGGCGCGGCTTTGGTGGCCGCGAAGAAGAGCGCACCCGCCGCCGCTTTCAATGGCCAAGCTACCCGCCAGCAGGAGGTGCGGATGACGACGGACTCATGCAAGAACAACCTGCCCGCGGAACTCGCCGCCGCCGCGCCGGCGATGGGCGACGCCAGCACCGCGATGGGCGAGGCGCGCACGCAGCTCGAAAAACTCGACGGAGCGCTCGCGAAAGCCGCGGAATTGAAGGCGCTCGCCGCGCTCTACCGCGCGCAGCAGTCGCTCGGGCAGATGGCCGATGAAGCCGGGGAGAAGCTCGCGATGGACAACGCGGCGCAGGACGCCAATGCCCGGCAGCAGGCCCAGGCGCAGCTCGCGCAGGCGCAGGCCGCCACGGCGCAGGCGCAGCAGGATTTGCAGAAAGCGGAAGCCGCCCAGGCGGCGGCGGCGCAGGCCGCGCAGGCGGGCGACCAAGCGGGCGCGCAGAAGGCTTCGCAGCAGGCGGCGCAGGCCGCCCAGAAAGCGTCCGGCGAACTCGCGCAAGCCGCGCAAAAAGCCGGGCAGGCCGCCGCCCAAGCCACTCCCGGCAATGAGGCCGCGCAGCAAGCGGAGCAAGCCGCCGCCGAAGCCGCCGCGCAAGCCGCGGCTGGAAACGCGCCCGCCGCCGCCGCCCAAGCTGCCGCCGCGCAGGCCGCGATGGCGCAGGCTCAAGCGGCGATGGCCCAGGCGCAGGCCGGACTCAGCGAAGCCAGCGGCCCGCCAATGCCGGGGGAAGGGCCGGGAAAAGGCAAAGGAAAGGGCAAAGGAAAGGGTCCGGGCCAAGGCGGTGGACCGAGCCAGCCCGGCGAGCCGGGTGGCGAGCCGGGCAGCGGGGCGGAAAAATATGAGCCGGGTGGACCGGCGGAAGGCGTGCAGGTGGGCGCGCGCAAGACGGCCGCGAAGAAAGCTTCCTTCGCCGCGCTCCCGCCGCGCGAGCGCGCGGTGATCGAGCAATCCCAGTCCGAAAAATATCCCGAAGAGTACGGCGCGCAGGTCGAGCAATACCTCCTCAACCTCGCGAACGAGAGCAGCGCGAAGAAGTAGCCGGCTCCCGGAGCGGCACGCATTTGCGCTGGCCGGCTGACGCCGGGTGGACGGCGCTTTTTTTCCACCGCCTCAGCTCGCGTAGAACCGCTGGGAAACGGCGCGGCTGATCGGCCAGGCGAGGATGAGCAGCCCGGCGGCGAGGGACGCTTCGCCGCTGCCGATGGCGGCGCAGAATGCGGTCTGGGCAAGCAGCAGCAGGCGGATGAGCTGGCCGATGACCGGCGGCACGGGTGCGGACGGATCGCGCGCGAGCTGCATGGCTGCGCCGAGGGCGTTGAGCCCGGCGACGGCGAAGATCGCGGCGGTGCTCCAAAAAGTGTTGGTGTGAATTTGTCCGAGGAAAAGCGCCGCGCCGCCGAGCAGCACGAGTGCGGGGAGCCATTTCGCCAGCGGGGGCGATTGCGCTTTCGTCTCAAAGCGCGCGAGGTGGGTGATCGCGGCGATGTAGAGCGTGACGAGGCCGCAGGCGATGAGGAGGGGATTCAGCCGGCCGGTGGCGAGCAGCCGCCCGAGCAGCTCCGGGTGCGGGGCGGCGGCGGCGCCGAGGAGCAGGCTGAGCCCGCGGCACACGCCCATGTTTAGCGCGCCGATGACCGGGAGGTGTTTGGTGACGTGGTTGTAAAGTCCGACCGCGACGACGATCCCGAGCGCGATGATGAGCGCGGGCGCTCCCAATTTCGCCGCGAGCAGCAACCCGACGGCGACCAGCACGGCGGCGACGGTCGCGACGGTGCGCGGCTGGGCGGCACCGCTCGGCAGCGGGCGCTGCGGGCGCTCCACGCGGTCTTCGGCGAGGTCGGCGAGGTCGTTGTCGAGCAGGCCCGCCGCGTAAAAGCACACGCTCGCGCCGAGGGCGAAAAAGGCCTGCGGCTCAAACGCGCCGTAAGCGGCCAGCACATAGCCGACGAAAGGATCGCCGGGGACGGTGAAAAGATTCGGCGCGCGGACGAGCTGGAGCCAGGTGCGAAAGACGGACGGCATGAAAAGGGTGAAGCGTGTGTGGAAGGTCGGCGGGGCACCGTTTGGCGGCGGGGAGTGTGTGCGAGCACGGATGGCGGCGTCCAGCCCTGCGCGATGGGACTGCGGATGGATGCGCGCGGCGGGCCGGAAGCAGGGGTTCAAGCCGGGCGGGTGGCCCGGCCGCTGACCCATTTGCCTTTGCGGACGAGCCGCCCGAGGACCAGGCCGGCGCGCTGGAAGGCGGCGACGACTTCGGCTTCCTGCACGCGCAGGACGCCGGAGAAAATCAGGCGCCCGCCGGGGGCGACGGCGGCGGCGATTTTGGGGGCGACTTGCACGAGGAGGCCGCTGAAAAGGTTCGCGGCGACGACGGGCCAGGTCCGCGCGGGGTGCCAGACGGTCACGTCGAGGCGTTTCACGGTGACGCCGGCGACGCCGTTGAGGAGCACGTTTTCTTTGGCCGTGCGGACGGCGTGCGGGTCGAAGTCGCCAGCCACGGAGCGCCGGGCGCCGAGCAGGCGGGCGGCGATGGCGAGGATGCCGCTGCCGCAGCCGAGATCGAGCAGTTCCCAGGGTGAGCCGGCGAGTTCCGCGCTGACGTCGGCGAGGAAGCGCAGGCAGGTGGAGGTGGTGGCGTGGTCGCCGGTGCCAAAGGCCATGCCGGCGGGAATGACGAGCGCGGGGCGCGACGCGAGCGTTTTCGCCAAGG
>JAYWEB010000359.1:0-3326 GCA_043779575.1 Chthoniobacter sp.
CGGCTTTGGGTTCACCGGCGGCCACTATCACAAAGGCTGGGGCCAGGACGATCAGCGCAAGCTCGTGCTCAACGCGATCGTCTGGACGGCCAAGGGCGAAGTCCCGGCGGACGGCGTGGCGAGCACGGTGAGCGCGGAGGATCTCGCGGCGAACTTAGACAAGAAGCGGTAGAGGCGGCCTGCGCCCGCGTGTCCGCCTCCGCTCCGCTCAGGATGACACGCGATTTTTAGTCTCGATGCGCTCTCAGGCGAGGCTCGCCAGCACTTCCGGGTAAAGCGCGTGCTCGGCGACTTGGATGCGCGCGTGCAGCGTTTCGGCAGTATCGCCGGGCAGCACCGGCACGGCGCGCTGGGCGATGATCTCGCCGGTGTCCATCCCGGCATCCACGTAATGCACCGTGCAGCCCGTCTCGCGCACCCCGGAGGCCAGCGCCTGCCGCCACGCCTCCAGCCCCGGAAACGCCGGCAGCAGGGAGGGATGGATATTCACGATGCGCCGCGGGAAGGCCGCGAGCAGCGGAGGCTTGATCATCCGCATGTAACCGGCCAGCACCACCCACTCCGCGCCCGCGCTTTGCAGCAGCTCCACCACGCGCCGCTCGGCCTCCGGCTCCAGCTTCGTTTTGAAACGGCCCGGCTCCACAAACTCCGCGCGCCGCCCGCGACTCCGCGCCAGCTCCAGAATCCCTGCCGTCGCCACATCGGAAATCACCACCCGCACCTCCGCGTCCAGCTCCCCGCACTCGATGGCCTCCGCAATCGCGCGAAAATTCGACCCCTTTCCCGACCCCAGCACCCCGATCCGCAGCGGCGCGCGCCTTTCATCCTTCATCCTTCCCCCTTCATCCTTGCCAAAGTTCCCGTCGTCGATTTCCCCGGCACCAGCGGCAGGATGCGAATCTCCGCGCCGACTTCCTCCAGCGCCGCGCGCTCGCCGGGGTCCAGGCTGGCCACGGTGTAGTCGCCGCCTTTGGCGTAAAGGTGCGGGCGGATGGCACGGACCAGCTCCGTCGCCCGCTCGCTGCCAAAGAGCACTACGAAATCCACGCAGCCCAGCGCCGCCAGCACCTCGGCGCGATCCTGCTCCGCATTGACCGGGCGGGTCGGCCCCTTCAGCGCGCGCACGCTGGCGTCGCCATTCACCGCCACGACCAGCGCATCGCCCAGCGCCCGCGCCGCCTGGAGATAGCGCACGTGGCCGACGTGCAGCAGGTCAAAGCAGCCATTGGTGAAAACCAGCCGCCGGCCTTGCGCGGCGAGCGCCGCGCGCTGGCGGACGAGGTCGGCGACGGACAGGATTTTCTCTCGGCTCATGGACGCGCAGCCTACCGGCCGCACACGGTACTTGGCAACATTCCGAACCCGGTTAGCGTGCGCGGCCTTATGCACGACCCTCGTTTCGACCAACTGGCCCACGGCATCATCACCTTTTCCACCAAGATGAAGAAGGGCGAGCGCGTGATGATCGACGCCTTTGACATCCCGCCGGAGATGACTGTGGCGCTCATCCGCGCCGCGCGGGCGGTCGGGGCGGTGCCGTTCGTGCAGACGCATCAGGCGCGGGTCTCGCGCGAGATGGCACTCGGCGCGCAGGAGGAGCATCTCGCGGCGCACGCCACCATACAGCTCGCGCTGATCAAAAAGATGGACGCCTACATCGCGCTCCGTGGCGGGGACAACATCACCGAAATGAGCGACGTGCCGCCCGAGCGGATGAAGCTGGTGGCGAAGCGCATGAAAGCCGTGCTCGACTGGCGCGTGAAAAAGACCCGCTGGTGCGTGCTCCGCTGGCCCACGCCCTCGATGGCCCAGAGCGCCGGGATGAGCACCGAGGCGTTTGAGGATTTCTATTTCAAAGTCTGCACCCTCGACTACGCGAAGATGGAGCCCGGCATGGCCGCGCTCGCCGCGGCGATGAACGCCACCGACCTCGTGGAAATCAAAGGCCCCGGCACCGACCTGCGCTTTTCCATCAAAGGGATCGCCGCCCTCTCCAGCGGCGGCTGCTACAACGTCCCGGACGGGGAGGTTTTCACCGCTCCGGTGCGGAACTCCGTGCAGGGCTGCATCACCTACAACGCGCCGACCGTCTATCAGGGCGTGGCCTTCGACAACGTGCGGCTGGAGTTCAAGGACGGGAAGATCGTCAAGGCCACCGCGAACAACACCGCGAAGCTCAATGCCATCCTCGATAGCGACGCCGGCGCGCGCTACATCGGCGAGTTCGCCATCGGCTTCAACCCGCACATCCTGCACCCGATGCGCGACATCCTTTTCGACGAAAAGATCAACGGCTCGTTCCACTTCACGCCCGGCCAGTGCTACGAGCAGACGGAAAACGGCAACCGCTCGCAGGTCCATTGGGATCTCGTCAGCATCCAGCGCGCGGACTACGGCGGCGGGACCATTCACTTCGACGGGAAGCTGGTGCGGGAAAACGGGCGGTTCGTGCCCAAGGCGCTCCAGGCCTTGAATCCCGAGCGGCTGACGTAAGCGCCTGGCAGCCTGTTGAAATACTCACGGAGCTAGGGTGGATGGCGTCGCTCCGCGCGCCAGCGCCACGCTGCAAGGTGGGCCGGCGGCGTGGGTTTAGCCCGGCTCCGGCAGCAATGGGGAAAAGAATGCAGATGCCGAAACCGGCTTGCCGCCAGGCAGAAGGTTATAGCTCTCAGCCGGAACAATGCCGTCGAGGAGTCCACGAAAACCCAGCACGCGCGGGTCGTTCCACGCTCTGCCGTTGAGGCACCATTCGGCAGGCAGCTTTGGCTGGGTGAAATCGCCTGCGGATTCCGAGTAAAAACTCTTTCGTGCTTTTCGTGGACTGAATCGTTCCGGCTAAGCGCTGTTCGTCAGTGCCTTCTTGAGGGCGTCCTGAATCTTCCCGAACTCACCCACGCCCTTCACCATCGCGAAGAGGCACTGCCCGCCGCTGCGTTCCTCCCAGAGCTTGCCGAGGCGTTCCTTCTCCTTGGTGTCGTCCGTGCCGGCGAGATGCGCGCCTTTGTATTCCACGGCCAGGAACTTCCCATTCGTCAGCTTCGCCACGAAGTCCGGGTAGAACTTGTCCGTGCTCGTCTGAATCCAAAACGACAGCTTCGGCTCACGTTCCAAGTTGCGCACCCAGCATTCCACCCGCTCATCGTGAGCGATAACTTGGGCACACTCGACTTCCTCGCGATTCAGCGCGCCGATCTCTTTGTAGTAATGGCGCGGCAGTTCGAGCCCCTGATAGCGGTCACCGACAGGATACTTGTTCGGTTGGAAAGTGAACACGGCGGCCAGACTCACATGCACCGTGCCGGAGCCATCGCCGAAGAGCAGCGTCT
>JAYWEB010000360.1:0-3321 GCA_043779575.1 Chthoniobacter sp.
TGGGTGCCGGCGGACTACATCCATTTCTCGAAAAAGGGCGACTTCATCGAAGTGCCCGACCTCGCGCATCGCGACACGCCGCCCACCGCGCACGGCACTCACCTTTGCTGGATCCCCAAAGACATGGACAACTCCAACGGCGCGCAGGTCTGGGTCACGAGCGACAAGTGGGGTCCGCTCAAGGGCCAGATGCTTTACCTCAGCTACGGCCAGTCCTCGCTCTTCAACGTGCTCCAGGAGCGGGTCGGCGAAGTCCCGCAGGGTGGCGTCGTCCGCTTCCCGCTGCAGTTTGCGACTGGCATCAGCCGCGCGCGTTTCAGCCCCGCCGACGGCCAGCTCTACGTCTCCGGGCTGCGCGGCTGGCAGACCAATGGCGCGCGCGACGGTGCCATCCAGCGCGTCCGCTACACCGGCGGCACGCCGACCATGCAGCACGGCCTGCACTTTACCGACAAAGGCATCCGCATCGAGTTCACCGCTCCGCTCGACGCCACCGCCGCCGCCGAGGCCGCGAACTACTCCGTCACCCAATACAACTACCGCTGGACCTCCGCCTACGGCTCCGACAAATACAAAGTCAGCGCCCCGGACCAGAAAGGCACCGACCCCTTACCGATCACCGCCGTCACCCTTTCGCCGGACAAAAAATCCGTCTTCCTCGAAATCCCCGGCCTCCAGCCGGTCATGCAGATCGAGATCAAGATGAACATCAAGAGCGCCGCCGGCCAGCCCGTGCCCGACCGCATCGCCGCCACGATCAACGTCGTCGCGCCCGACGCGACCCCCGGCAAGACCTATATCTCGGTGAAGCACTGAGAGCGCGCGGAAGCCCCGGTGCGGATTGCAGGCGCGGTGAGTATTGCGTATTCCTTTGCCAGTTTCCGCGCACCCCTGGCCCCGGAACCCGGAAGCCTGCGCACCGCCCCTCCCATGAAACAGCGTCTCCTCCAGCAAGTCGGCCGCAGCGCGCGGTTGCGCGTGCTCAATGAACTGAAACGCACGCAAGCCATGTGCGTGGCCGACCTGGCCGCCCGCCTGGGCATGAGCTACATGGGCGTGAAAGGCGTGTGCCTCGATCTGCAAAAGCGCGGCCTGCTCGACACCTGGCGCTCACCCCAACCCATAGGCCGTCCGCAAATGCTCTACCGCCTCACCGAGCGCGCGCACGATCTTTTCCCCGCGACCAGCAACGCGATGACCAGCGCCGTCCTCGTCGCGGCGCGGAAGCTCTTCGGCGTGACCGCCGCGGAAAAGCTCCTGCTCATTGCCTTCCAAGAGAAGTCCACCGACTACGCCTCCCGGCTAAAAGGCGACACCCTCGCCGAACGCGCGAAATGGCTCGCCCGCCTGCGGGATCACGACGGCCACATGTCCGAGTGTGCCGCGGAGGACAGCGGCGCGCTGCGCATCATCGAGCACCACTCACCCATCCTCGATTTGCTCCGGGAGTTTCCGCTCATCGCCCGGCTCGAAACGGAAATGTTTCAGCGCCTCCTCGGCGCATCCGTGCGGCGGGAGGAAACCAGCGTCGGCGGGATGTTCCGGGCGGTGTTTGTCATCGCGGAATAACAGTCTCAGCACGCCCTCACGGAGTGAACCGCTTCGTGCTAATAACCCGGAACTTATAGAAATCCTCCACCGAGGTCGTGGAGGCAGAACTGGTGAAGTCGGGAAACTCCGCGCTCGAATCCAGATAGCGTTCCAGCAGCGTGGAGCCCCGGTATTCGCTCACGATGCTCTCGGCACTCTCTTTCCAGATCTCATAGTCTGAAGTAGTGGCTGACGTTTTCTGCTTTAGAGCCTGCACCCGCAGATGGACGGTGTAGGTGTTCGATTTCGTGGTCAGCCTCCCATAGAGATTGGCGTAGGGTGCCTCCCGGGAGTTCTCCCCAGTGACCACGTTTTTGGGCCAAAAACTGCCGCTCTGGTAATCCGTGAGCGACTCGCCGGTGCGGACCAGATGCAGGTCACAAATTTGCGTGGCCGAGCGGAAGAGCCCTTGCGTCTTAAAGTAATCGTCGAACTGCTTCAGCGTTTTTACCGGATCCACGGCTTTGCGCATATCCTGCGCACCATTGCTGCCGGTACCATTGAAGGCTTCGGTCCAAAGACTCACGACGGTGGGATCCTGACACGCTCGGGCATCGGGGTTGTTCGGCAGCCAAGGCCAGTCGGAGGTGTCGTGATCCCAGAGCTTACAAACCCGCGAGAGGGCATTGGGAATAACGAGAGGTTCCTCCCCCTTGAGCACCGCATGCAGGGCCGTGGCGCGGCGGATGTAGCTGAAAGGGGCGATCTCGTAGTTCATGTTGATCTTGCCCGCCGTGGAAAACGGCTCACTGATCGCGTAAGGCTCGACCACCGGCATCCAGAACAGATCCATGATGAGGTGATCCGGCGGGGTGGTGAAAGGTGGGCCGGCCACCGGCGTGCCATTGCCGGGGTGCCCCGGCTGCGGGCGGAAGAGCAGCGTTTGCCAGGGTTGATTGCGCTTCACTCCCGTCGGCAGCGAGCCAAAGATGCCTGCGGATTTCATGATGCGGTTCGGCGAAAAAAGGGCGGGCTTTAGTGCGTCAAAAGCCCAGGAAAAATAAGGGTAGCCACCGGTCTGATCCGAAACGTTGCCTTCGTCCGGCCTGTTGATGTAGGCACCATCGCCGACGAGGGCGACGCCGGAGTCGAAGTCGTTCCATTTATTATACAGCTTGCCTGCGCCGGGGTTGATCTCCGGCATCCGGCTAAAGTGGTAGTCGGCAGGCGTCAGTTGATCGCCGGGCGCGGACCTCCTGTAGGTCAGCCCGGGCACCGGTGGCTCATTGGCAAAGCCGTAGAGCGCCCGCGTGCCGATGGGTTCGGAAAAGAGGTGGTAAAAGTGTTCTTGCTCGTCGCGCCATTGACCCACCGGAACAAATTTCACATCTTTCAGGGGCTCCGTCTTGGCCGCCACCAGCCGGAGATCACCGTGCTCGGGAACGATGGAGCGGACGACGTCCTCCTTGCGGAACAACCCGCCGATTTTGAATCCCGGCGGGTTATTGGCTGTGTCATTTCCAAACCGCCGCTTGGGGTCGGGATACTCCGCTCCGGGCATGTGGGGTGGCCGGTGTGCCTGATCATAGCGGGTGGAGATATTCCACCATAGCTCCTTCTTAGATTCCAGCGCGCCGCGATAAGCCGTGGTTCCCTCGGTGACCAAGTCAGGAATCGGGAAAGAACCGCCGGGAAAGTCAAAGTCGTAGGTTTGCACGAGCACATTGCCAGGCTGCGAAAAAGCCTTGATGCGAATCGCCCCGGCAGAGAACTGCATGGTATTCTTGCCAT
>JAYWEB010000361.1:0-3318 GCA_043779575.1 Chthoniobacter sp.
CGCGTGGCGAGACCACGGCCACCAAACGGTGGGCCGTCCTTTCCCGCAGAAACTCCACGGCCACGCGGCCCAGATACGAATTGGCTCCGGTGACGACGATGCTGGGAACGCTCATAAGGACTTTGAAAAACGGGAGGGATTGACCACGAATTTCACAGATGACACGGATTGGCTTTCCGAAAAATCCGTGTCATCCGCGTAATCCGTGGTCAAAAAAACGGCAGAATTGTCTCGAGCCCTTTTCATAAACTCTGCGCGGCGAGGCGATGCGCCTGGGCCATGATGGTGAAGGTCAGCGAGACGGCCGGGAGATCGGGGAACGCCGCCGAATCGCAGACGAAAACGCCGGGCGCGACTTCGCCGTTCAGGCCCACCGGCACGCGCGAGCCGCCGAGCGGCAGGGTGGCGGCGTAGTGCGAGTTGGCGTTTTGGTAGAGCGGCGGGACGGGCGGCACGTAGAAGCCGCGGCGGTTCAGCGCGTGGCGCAGCACGGGCATCATGCGCGCGACCGCACCTTTGTCCGCGGCGCGGGCGGGAGAGAAATGGAGCGCGTCGTTTTCCAACCCGACCGCGTAGGACTGCGAGAGCCGCCCGTGGACGTACAGCCGCGCCCAGAAGAGGCGGTCGCGCGACCAGGCAACGAGGCCGCGCACGAGCGGCCAGAGCGCGGGCGGGACGTTGTAGCGCCACATGTAATCGAAGTTGGTGTAGAGCTGCACCTGCGCGAAAGGCAGGTCGGTGCCGGCGGGGAGCAGGCCGATGATGAGGTTGCTGAGCGAGAGGTAGGGCTCGCGTCCGGCGGGACGCTCGGTGCGCCCGAAGTGGAAAACGGGGAAGACATAAACGGAGTTGTCCGCCATCTCGCCGGCCGCGCGCAGGCCGAGCGAGCGGAGCGCGATCTCGGTGGTGTTCGGGCAGCCGGCGGCGAGGTAGATGCGGTCGAACGGGCCGGCGGTCTGGCCGCCCGCGAGCGTAAGCGCGCGGGTCGCGGGGTCGAAAGCGCGGACCTGTCCGCGGACCAGCGCGACCCGGCCGTCGGCGATCATCGCCGCGACCTCGTGGCGCGTGCTGAAGATCGAGTCGCGGAAGCAACCGGCGAGACATTCGCCGCAGCGCACGCAACTGCGCGCCGCGCCGGGCCGCGTCTCCAGCATGCAGCGGTTCACGCCCGCGGCGGTCTCGAAACCGGCGTGCGCGCCCGCCTCATTCACCGCGCTCTCCATTTTCTCAAAGGTCCGCGTGATGGCGGGCGGCGGGCGGTTCACAAACTCCTCGCCAAAGTAGCGGCTGAGCGCGTCGGGCCGGCCGGCGATGCCGCAGATGGCCGCGAGCCGCCGGTAGTGCGGATCGAGATCGGCGCGCGTAACCGGCCAGGCAGCGAGCTCGCGATCGGTGAAGGGCAGCGCCGTGCCGCCCCAGAAATTGCTCAGCCCGCCGAGCGTGTCGCTGCGGAAAATCTTTCCCTTTCCGCCCATGCCAAACTTCGGCAGCGCGCGGGCGAAGTGCGTTTTCGGCGGCGGAAATTTCCGCGCCTGCCCGCTCCAGATGTCGCGATAGATGCCGTCGTAAAACGCGCCGACGGCGTCCGGCTCGGGCTCGCCGGAGAAGGCGGGCGGCGGGATCGCGCGGTCGATTTCAAACAGCGTGATCCGCCCCGCGTGGCCGGCATCGAGCAGCGCGGTGAGCACGCCGAGCCCGGCGGGGCCGCTGCCGACCACGGCGAATTTCGGGGACGCGCCGGGAGCGTTCATTCCGCGCGCGAGGCCGCCGTCCGGTCGGGATAGACCCAGTAGTGATAGACCGCGAATTTCACCCCGGCGACGAAGACCTGGACGGCGACGAGCACGGTTTTCTCGAACAGCGGAAACGCCGGCAACAGGAGCAAGCCGAGCGCGTAACTGAGCAGGAAAGCGGCGAGGAGAGTGGCGCCCTGGCGGCGGGCCGAGGTCGTCCAATGATCCTGCGTGCGAAAGCCGACGTAGTAGCTCCAAATAAACTGCAGCACGCCGACGAGCGTGAGGCTGGCGCCGAGCGCGAGGTATTCGACCCAGCCGAAGACGTTGTGGAAGAGCGTGAAGAGCGCGGGGTTGAGCGAGAGCGTGACCACGCCGGCGACGCCGTACCAGAAAATCCGCAAGAGCAGCGGCGTCGCCGCCGGACCGGCCGGAGCCGGTTCCGTGAGGACATCCGGGCGGCGGTCTGCGGGAGTTTTCATGGTGGAAAAAGCGGGCCTGACTTACGCAAGGCGGCCGGAGCCAGCAACGGCAAATCTTCCCGCTTGCTCCTGCTCCTGCTCTTGCTCTTGATCCTTTGACAGCGGGGGAAGGGATCAAGAGCAGGAGCAGGATGAGTTTTCCGACGCCCTCTCAGCGCTGCCCTGCGCTGACCGAAACGGCGCGCGCTTTCCCCGCAGCCGCCGGGCGCGGGCGGAAGAGGATGTCCACGACGTTGCGAATGTATTGCTCGTCGGGCATGGCTTCCACGGCTTCGGGCGGGAAGGTGGCGAGCGTTTTGAAATGCGCGGCCAGTTCGGCGAAAAGGTGGACGCGGGCGGCGGGATCGAGGTCGTCGCGGCGGATGATGGACTGGAGCGCGAGGCGGGCTTCGTCGGGTGTGGCGCGCTGACGGAGGCGGGCTTCGATGTGGGGAAACTGGCGGAAGGAGTTGAACTTCCCCGCGAGGAGCTGGTCGAGGTCGGGCTCGGCGTGCTTGGGGATGTGGACGACGACGGTATTCGCCGCGAGATCGCCGAGGCGCTGGGCGCGTGGGCTCAGGACCATGGCCGCGCCGCCCACGAGGTAGCAGCCGGGGAGCAGGTCGGCGAAGCGCAGGAGATTGCGCAGGAGGATCTGGTGGAACTGCAGGCGCAGACCCTGCGCGTCCATGACCCGCAGACGCATGATCCTTTTGCCCACGGTCTGCCCGCGCCAGACCCACTCGGTGCAGACGCCGTAGCCGATGGACAGGACGAAGTAGGAAGCCGTCATCAGCGCGCCGGCGAGATCGGGGCTGAGGAGGCCGAACTTTGCGCAAACCGTGCTGCCGGCCAGGCCGAGGAAGATGACGACGAAAAGGTCGATGCTCCACGCCATGCAGCGCGCCACGGGGCCGGCGAGCTGGTAGGCGAAAGCGATGCCTTCCGGGGTGCGGATGCGCAGCTCGGAATTCACGGGTGGCCCTCCGCCGCGCCGGGTGCGCCGTCTTTCGCCCGACCGGAGCCGAGGAACCAAATGAGCACCGCCAGCTCCACGCAGCCGAAGGCGATCTTCACGGCATACGGGATGACGGGCTGGTGATACTGCGAGAGGAAGGACTCCA
>JAYWEB010000362.1:0-3317 GCA_043779575.1 Chthoniobacter sp.
GTGGGCGGCGGATGGATCGTCATCGATGCGCTGACGGGCGCGATTTTTGAACTCGATGTCCCGCCCGCCGCCGAGCGGAATTTGGCGCGAGAGAAAGCCCAGTTCCCGCCGGAGTCGGGCGACCCGCACTTTGGTGAAATTTTTGGCCCTCGCCCCCTGTTCATCACCACCGAACTCAAGCCCACGCCGTCCTCCCGCAAGATCGGCCAACTGACCCGCCGCTGAGCGCGGGCCACCCTCCCCCGCCCTACTCCGTCTCCGCCCGGTTCACGGCGTCGATGAGCTGGCGGATGCGGCCGAAGTTCTTCCGTTTCGGCGCGAGCACGAGGCGCGGCAGGGCGGCGATTTCGGGTTCGTTTTGCTCCTCCGGCAGGGCCGCGCTTTGCACGATGTCCCCGCCCACGAGGATGTCCGCGAAGTCCTGGTTGAGCTGCACGATTTCCAGCGGGCGCAGCTTTTTCTCCAGCCGCAGGACGAGCCGCTGCCCGACCCACCGGTAGCTGCGGAAGACGCGGTAGAACTGCGCGATCTCGGCGATGGCGTCGTCCACGTTGTGGGTCATTTTGAAAAGGTGGAAGTCGTCCGGCGAGATCAGCCCGAGCTTCAGCAGATCCTCCCGGAGAAAGCGCAGCCACGTTTCCCAGTAGCGCCCGCCCGGCTTGTCCACGCAGACCACCGGCAGGATGCGCGCCTTGCCCGTCTGCATGAGCGTGAGCACCTCGAAGCCCTCATCCATCGTCCCGAAGCCGCCGGGGAAGAGCGCCACGGCGTGCGTCTCTTTCAGGAAGTTCAGCTTGCGGGTGAAGAAGTAGTTGAAATTGATGAGCTTCGGGTCGCCGTGGATCGTCTCATTGGCGCGCTGCTCAAAAGGCAGGCGGATGTTGAGGCCGAAGCTGTTCGCCCGGCCCGCGCCGCGCTGCGCCGCGCCCATGATCCCCTCCCCGCCGCCGGTGATCGTCATGTAGCCGTACTCCGCGTGCATGCGGCGCGAAAATTCCTCCGCAGCGAGATACTCCGGCTCCGTCGGGGCCGTGCGCGCCGAGCCAAAGACCACCACTTTCCGCATCTGCCGGTACGGCGCAAAGGCGTTTGCCGCGTAGCGCAGCTCCCGGAGCGAGCGGCTGAAAAGCTTCAGGTCCGCGGTCGTCGTCCGGTCGCGCCCGAGCTTCAGCGCCGTCATCACCATGTCCGCCACGTGCTCGCAGTCCTTTTCGCAACCGGCCTCGCCCACGAGCTGGCGCACGCGGTCGTCGAGCGCGGGGTCGCCCGTGGTGGAGCGGCGGCCCGGCGTGGGGAGGAAAGTGCAGGCGGTGAAATCGGGCATGGCTGGAGTGGCAAGTTGGAGGTTGAGAGTTGCGCCCCGGTGGGTAGTCTGCGCGCCCGCCGACTACAACGCCCAACTCACAATTCCCAACTCCCACCCACCGCCCGGCCCCATGATTATCGTCATCAAACCCCACACTCCTCGCGCCCAGATCGACGAAGTCATCGCCGAGGTCCAGAAGCTCGGCTACGATCCGCGCCCCATTTTTGGCACCGAGCTGACCGTCATCGCGGCGATCGGCGACGAAACCACCCATCACCGCCTCGAGTCCCTCAATGCCATGCCCCAAGTCGAAAAAGTAATGGCCGTGCAAAAGCGCTTCAAACTCGTCTCCCGCGAATCCCATCCCGGCGACTCCGTCATCGACGTGGACGGCGTGAAAATCGGCGGCGGCAATTTCGTGCTCATGGCCGGCCCGTGCTCCGTGGAAAGCGAGGAGCAGCTCCTCTCCACCGCCCGCGCCGTGAAAGCGGCCGGCGCCACGATCCTGCGCGGCGGCGCTTTCAAGCCACGCACCTCGCCCTACGAATTCCAGGGCCTCGGCAGCGAGGGTCTGCGCCTGCTTTCCATCGCGAAAAAGGAAACCGGCCTGAAAATCATCACCGAAGTCCTCAGCGAGCGCCACGTCGAGGAAGTCTGCGCCCACGCCGACATCCTCCAGATCGGCGCGCGCAACGCCCAGAACTTCCAGCTCCTCATCGAGTGCGCCAAGAGCGGCAAACCCATCCTCCTCAAGCGCGGCCTGAGCCAGAAAATCGACGAATGGCTGCTCGGCGCGGAATACCTGCTGGCGCATGGCAATGGCAAAGTCATGTTCTGCGAGCGCGGCATCCGCACCTTTGAGACCTACACGCGCAACACCCTCGACCTCGCCGCCGTGGCGGCCGTGAAAAAGGAAAGTCACCTCCCCGTCATCGTCGATCCCAGCCAGGGCTGCGGACGCGCCGACCTCGTGCGGGCCATGTGCAAAGGGGCCGTGGCCATGGGTGCCGACGGCCTCCTCATCGAAGTCCACCCCCACCCCGCCGAAGCCCTCAGCGACGGCCAGCAGCAGGTGGATTTCGCCAGTTTCGACGGCCTCGTGAAAGAGCTGCAACCCTTTCTCCAAGCCATCCGCCAGGCCGTCTAGCAGCCTGTTGAAATACTCACGGAGCTTGGGTGGATGGCGTCGCTCCGCGCGCCATGACGACAATGCGCGCCAGCGCCACACTTAGAGATGGGCCTGCGGCGCGGCTATCGCATGGCGCGCGGAGCGACGCCATCCACCAGGCAGAGTTTTTCCCCAGGCGGCTATAATCCCGCACGGACCGCTGGCCCGCCCCATTCTTGGAGCGGAAGGCGATGCCGGGATCACCTCGCCGGAGTCGGCGGGAGGCGTTCCTTTCCCGGAAAGGAACCGGGCTTCGGACAAAAAAATCCGCATAAGTGCTAAAGGCCGCGCCGGTTTTGCCGAATCCCTTCTTGTCGCGGCATGTGTCGCGACCGGTGAGGTCAAACACTGAATTCAAAATGGCCCGGAGCGACACGGACGTCGCAGTTAGTAAACATCCAAGAAAGGTAACAAAGTTATGCCATTAGTCATTAACACCAACATCGCAGCATCCACCGCTGCGCGGAACCTCAGCAGCAGCAACTCGATGCTCCAGAAGAGCCTCGCCCGCCTCTCCAGCGGCTCGAAAATCACAGCCCCGTCCGATGACGCCGGTGGTCTGGCGGTTTCGATGAAGATGGAGGCTGCCATCAAGCGCACCGACGCCACCAGCACCAACGTCGCCAATGCCGTTTCATTCCTGCAAACACAGGATGGCGGCCTGAAGACCGCGGGCAAAGTCCTCGAGCGCATCTCCGAGCTGAAAACGCTCTCGACCGATGTGACCAAGAGCGCGTCGGATGTCGCCAACTACGACACCGAGTTCACGGCGTTGAAGTCGCAGTTGACCAGCCTGGCGACGGGCTCGTTTAACGGCGTGGCCTTGTTCGGCGGCGGCACCCT
>JAYWEB010000363.1:0-3315 GCA_043779575.1 Chthoniobacter sp.
TCTCCGACATGTCGTGGACGCGCAAGATCAACCACCCGTCCGAAGTCCTCAAAAAGGGCGACGAAGTGGACGCGGTAGTCATCGACATCGACAAGCAGAACCAGCGCATCAGCCTTGGCGTCAAGCAACTCGACGAAGATCCATGGAAAGCCATCGACTCCCGATACAAAATCGGCGACCTCGTCAAAGGCAAGGTCTCCAAGCTCGCCACCTTCGGCGCGTTCATCGCGCTCGACGGCGACATCGACGGCCTCGTCCACATCTCGCAGATCTCCGAAGATCGCGTGGACAAGATCAAGGATCACCTCAAGGTCGGCCAGGACATCGAAGCCCGCGTCATCAAGGTCGATAAGACCGAGCGCCGCATCGGCCTCTCCGTCAAAGCCGCCAGCTACAGCGAGGAAGACATCAAGAAGGAAGCCGCCGCATTCGACAGCCTGCGCCCCGGCGAAGACATGGTCGGCCTCGAACAAGCGTTCGCCTTCGCCACCGAAGAGTACCGCCCCGGCGACACCAAGAAGAAATAACCACACCACACTATGTCCAAACCCGAAATCACCGCCTACCTCAAAACCACCTGCGGCTGGAGCAATGGCATCCGCGCCGTCCTCAAAAAGTATGACCTTCCCTTCACCGAGAAGGACATCATCCAAAACCCCGCCTTCCGCTGGGAGATGGAACAAAAAAGCGGCCAGCCGCTCAGCCCCTGCGTCGAAGTCAACGGGACCATGATCCCCGACATCAGCGGCGAGGAACTCGAAGCGTGGATGTTGACGAACAGCATCGTCACAGCGAACGACATCCCCACCAGCGTCCCGCTCAACGCCGCGTGCAGCGACGCCCAGCACGAAGCCATGGCCCGCGGCGAAGCCGTGAAGTTCACGAGCTAGCCAGACAATTTCGCACCGCCCGAAACCGGGCATTCGCGACCCAGAGAGCCGCGTCTCGATTCCCACGAGACGCGGTTTTTTGTTGTGAAAAGGGAAGGGATTGAGCGCGGCGTCACGCCGGGGAACAGCCGTCACGACACTCAATCTCGCCCCTCAAATACGGCGCTCGTCACCCAGCTCGATAACGGACTCCGCAGGGTGAACTGGGTTTTCGACAACATCACCATCCTGTGCAACGGCTCGAAGGGGCTCACCGAGTCCAAGGACAATTTGTTCACCGGCAAGGGTGCCACGGGCAATCTCACCGCGCCCGTCGCAAGGGGTGAGGCAGCGAGAGATTTTTCCGCCTTGTTTTCGATGAGAGGCTATTCATCCTCGCGGTCATGAATGCCTCATCGTTGGCCGTGCTGATTTGGGTTTCGATCGCCGCGGGACGGGTGCTTGCGGCGACGGAGCCACTTCAAGTGCTGATTTGGAATCAGCACAACGGAATCGCCGCCGATCGCGGTGCCAAGACCGGAAAGGTCGAGGTCTTCGACGGACAGAAGCTGGTGGCTTCGCAAGAGAACGTGACCTTTGAGTGGGGCCACACCTCCGATCCAAAAACAACGATCACATTTCCAGGCGTGGACCGCTTTGATCGCGTGCGTGTTACCGTCACAGAGTGCTACGGCCTGGGCGGCGGGCTCTCAGAGGTGCAGGTGCTCCGTGGCGGGCAGCCGGCTGCGAAGCGGTGGATCGCAACCGCAAGCGCGGAGTATCACGACGATCCACACTATTCAGCGCAGAAAGTCGTGGACGGCGTCGTCAACTCGCAGCGGGCGTCCGAGGGTTACTGGTTATTGCCGGATGCCATACCCGGCTGGGTCGAACTTTCGCCGGCGAGTGCCGTGCCGGGCGGGCCGGCAAGTGTCGGTCCCGCGGGTGAGGTGAGCGGAAAGTTTTGGGTGACGGTGGACGATGATGCCGTGCTCATACTCAACGGCGTGCAACTACATCATGCCGCCGGAGCGGAATCCAGTTCGCCGGAGGTGGCTCTAAAGGCCGGCGACAGGCTCGTAGTGCGGTTGATTGACGTGGGTGGCGGTCATCGATTCAAGATCATCTTTGTCTCCACCGACCGACGCACAATCGTCAACTTCACCAACCGCGCGTTTAAGATTTTCAAAGACCCGGAGACTCGGGATTTCACGGACGCCGAGTTTGCGCGCGTCACAAAGAGCGCCAGGCAGGAACGCATTGCTGCCCAATGGGAGCGTTTGCCTTTCAAGAACAATTCCGAATGGCTTTGGGGCGACACGCAGACCAATTGCGTCCTTGGTGGGATCATCACGAAGGAGATGTTCAAGCCGATGCCGCCGCAGTGACTTTTAGGAATGCGCGGCGGCGCGGCTTTCGCGCACCTGCATGGGTGCGCGGCGAGTGCGGACCTTTCGCCGCGCCCGGCTACGAACGCCGGCGGCGCTTGACGTGGAGCTGGGCGAGTGACTTGGCGAGCGCGGCCTGCACGGCGGCGCTTTCCTCGGAACCGAGATCCTTGCGGGCGATCGCTTCGCGGGCGCGCTGGACGGCGGCTTCGGCGGCTCCCTCGTCGATGTGCTCGGATGCGAGCGCCATGTCGGTCATCACTTTCACCGAAGTCTGATCGACCGATACGAACCCTTCGCCCACCGCGAGGTATTGCTTCGTGCCGCCCTTGCTGGCCACCAGTTCGCCAGGCTTGATCTGGGTGAGAATGGGAATGTGCATGGGCAGCACGCCCATCTCACCCTCGACCGCCGGCAGGACGACGCTGTCCACATCGTCGCTGTAGGCGACTTTCTCCGGCGTGACGATTTCGAGTTTGAGGGTAGCCATGATGCCTCCGACCTAGTCCTTGATCATCTCAATGCCGCCCTTCATGTAGAAGTTCGTTTCACCGACGTCGTCGTGCTTGCCATCGAGGATTTCCTTGAAGCCGCGGACGGTTTCCTTGATCGAGACGTACTGGCCGGGCGTGCCGGTGAAGACTTCGGCGACGCTGAAGGGTTGCGAGAGGAAGCGCTGGATTTTCCGCGCGCGGAAAACGATCAGCTTGTCCTCGGGCGACAGTTCATCCATGCCGAGAATCGCGATGATGTCCTGCAAATCCTTGTAACGCTGGAGCACGCGCTGGACGCCGCGGGCGACGAGGTAGTGCTCTTCGCCGACGATTTCGGGCGCGAGCGCTTTTGAGGTGGAGGCGAGCGGATCGACGGCGGGGTAGATGCCCAGCTCGGCGATGGAGCGCTCGAGCACGATGGTGGAGTCGAGGTGCGCGAAGGTGTTCGCGGGCGCGGGATCGGTGAGATCGTCCGCGGGGACATAGACGGCCTGCACGGAGGTGATGGAGCCTTTTTTCGTGGAGGTGATGCGCTCCTGGAGCGTTCCCATTTCCGACGCGAGC
>JAYWEB010000364.1:0-3305 GCA_043779575.1 Chthoniobacter sp.
GCCGACGGCCTGAAGTCACCCGAGGCCGTCGCCTTTACCAAGCAGACCAAGGCGCTCTGCGAGTTCATGGAGATGGCCGATGGCGTTTTGAGCAAAGTCGTCCGCTCCGAGCAGAGCAGCATTGTCCCCTGGGCGCTGAAGTTCCTCAAATGACCGGGGCCTTTTTTTTGAGCACAAGTTTCACAGTTTCCTGAAAAACCAAAAACAAACAGAATAGAAAGAGACCACCATGAACTACATCGTCGGAACCTACGCCCTCTACCTCGCGATCAGCATCGCCCTCACCGTCTGGGTGGCGCGCACGCTCTACAAGAATGGCCGGCTTTTCCTCGTCGATGCCTTCCACGGCAATGAGGCGCTGGCCGATTCCATCAATCACCTGCTGCTCGTCGGCTTCTACCTCATGAATGTCGGCTACGTCAGCCTCGCGCTGAAGTATGGCGACAAGGCCGCGGACTTCCAGGGACTGCTCGAAGTGCTCAGCACGAAGATCGGCGCGGTGCTCCTGATCCTCGGCGCGATGCACTTCTTCAACCTCTACGTCTTCAGCAAAATGCGGAAGCGCGCCCTGCTCCACAGCGCCCCGCCGCCGCTCCCGCCGCAAGCCCGCGTCGCCGTCGCCGGCTAACTCCACCGCGATGCAGCGCCTCTACATTCTCTACGACGGCACCTGCCACGTCTGCCGGCGCTGCCGGACGTGGCTCGACCGGCAGCCCGCCTTCGTCCCGCTCGTCTTCATCCCGCTGCAATCGCCCGAAGTCGCCTGCCGCTTCCCCGGCATCGGGGCGCTGCACCCCGAGCGCGAGATCGTGGTCATCAGCGACACCGGCGACGTGTGGCAGGGCGGCAGCGCGTGGGTCATGTGCCTGTGGGCGCTGCGCGAGTATCGCGAATGGGCGCAGCGCCTCGCGCATCCCGCGCTGCTCCCGCTCGCCCGCCGCGCCTGCGAACTCGTCTCCGGGAACCGTCACAAAATCAGCCGCTGGCTTTTCCACAGCGCTACCACCGCGGAGCTGCGCGAAAAACTCGACGCCCTCCCCGACCCGGCCTGCGCGAACGACGGCTACTGCCAAGCCCAATGAGCCATGTCTCGAATGTTACGCCCCGATCTCCTCACGCTATCTCCGGCGACGACGAACCTCTTCGGATGGGGTGCGGTGTGGTGGTTCCGCGAGCACCTGCCGCCGTGGGCGCTGATGTGGCTGCTGGCGGTGGCCATCTTCGCCGGGGCCAAGTGGTTCACGTGGCGGCGGGCCCGCCACCAACTCGGGCGCGTGAAATTTTGGCGCTCCCTCGGCTACCTCTGCGCGTGGCCGGGGATGGACGCCGTGGCATTTCTAAACCCCCAAGCGTACGCGGCCCGGCCTGCGCTGATCGAGTGGTGCGAGCCGACTTGGAAAATCGCGACCGGCGTGGTTCTGCTCTGGGCCAGCGGAAAAATGCCCCCGGGATCGCTGGCTGCGGGCTGGCTGGGCATGGTCGGCTTGATCTGCATCCTGCACTTCGGTCTGTTCCATCTGCTCTCCCTCGGCTGGCGGTCGCTCGGGATCGCGGCGCGACCGCTGATGAACTCGCCGCTCCGCTCGCACTCGCTTTCCGACTTGTGGGGTCGCCGGTGGAACGCCGGTTTCAACCATCTCGCGCACCAATTCATTTTTCGACCGCTGAGCAAAATTGGCGGTGCCACATTCGCCACCTGCGCCGTCTTCCTGGCCTCGGGAGTGATCCACGACCTGGTCATCTCGCTCCCGGCGGGAAGCGGATTCGGTTTGCCCACGGCCTACTTCGTTCTTCAAGGGGCCGGTCTGCTTTTCGAGCGCTCGCGCGCCGGGCGACACCTCGGCCTCGGGCGCGGAGCCGCCGGGTGGCTGTTCACGTTGATCGTCGCCGGCGGTCCGGCCTACTGGCTTTTCCATCCGCCGTTCGCCACTCGCGTGATGAACCCATTCCTTCACCTCATCACCAACTTATGACGTTATTAGAAATCTCCCTGCGACTCGCCGGTGCCACGCACTTCGGCATTCTCATCGCCAGCGCCATCACGCCGCGCACGCTCGACTGGCGCGGCGCCCTGGCATCCTTGCCTCCGCTTCTACGCCAGCTTTTCTGGGTTTACGGAATTTTCATCGCATTCGTCATCGCGGCGTTCGGCACCTTGACCCTGCTCTATGCGGGCTCGCTCGCCGCCGGCGACCCGCTGGCCCGCGGGCTCTCCGGCTTCATCGCGATTTTCTGGCTCGGCCGTCTCGGCGTGCAGTTTTTCGTTTTCGACGCACGCCCGTTTCTCACGAACTGGCTCCTCAAACTCGGCTATCACGCACTCACCGTCGCGTTTGCCTTCCTCGCTGGCGTCTATGCCGTCGCCGCACTGCACCTCGTCCGGCCATGAACGCTGACCTCGTCAGTCTCGAATCAGCCCTTCGCGGCGGGGCGATCGTGCAACTGCTCGTGGCGGCGCTGAACTTGGCCCTGGTCCGTTTCATGGGTTGGCAGGACGACCTCGCCAAACTGCCGCTGCTGCCCCACGAAGTGTTCCATGTCCACAGTTGGTTCATCTCGCTGACCCTCGCGATTTTCGCCACGCTGACTTGGCGGTTTGCGGGCGAAATGGCGGGCGGTGGCAGTCCCATCGCGCGCTGGCTCTGCGGAGCGATCGGGATTTTCTGGGGCTTCCGTGCCGTCCTCCAGTGGAGCTACTACAGCCACGAACATTGGCGCGGTCGCCTCACGCCGGTCGCGCTGCACTGGCTGCTCTTTCTGAGCTACGGCGGCTTTGCCGCCGTCTATCTCTGGGCAGGCTTTCAGCCATGACAAAATCCTGCGCGCGTCCATGAAAATCATCATCCCCGGCGGCTCCGGCCAGGTCGGCACGATCCTCGCCCGCGCCTTTCATGGCGAGGGTCACGAGGTCGTGGTGCTCAGCCGCCGTCCACAGCCCGCTCCGTGGAAAACGCTCGCGTGGGATGCGGCGACGCGCGGCGATTGGTGGGCGCAAATCGACGGCGCGGACGTGGTCATCAACCTCACGGGGCGCAGCGTGAACTGCCGCTACCACGCGGCGCACCGGCGCGAGATCATGCAGTCGCGTGTGGACTCCACGCGCGCCGTCGGCCACGCCATCGCCGCGGCCCGGCACCCGCCGCGCGTCTGGCTCCAGGCCGGCACCGCCACCATCTACGCGCACCGCTACGACGCCGCGAACGACGAAGCCACCGGCCTCCTCGGCGGCGACGAACCGCACGCGCCGGACACCTGGCGCTTCAGCATCGCAGTCGCCCGCGCCTGGGAACGCGCCCTCGACGAAG
>JAYWEB010000365.1:0-3304 GCA_043779575.1 Chthoniobacter sp.
TGATCTGACTCCTGACCAGACCGCAAACCTCATCCTCGAACGCCTTGCGCTGAACGAAGGCCATGACCGGGAGCACTATCTCCAGGGCACCACTACGGAAAACATACTTCCTCTCTTGGGCAGAGCGCCGCTCGCCCGGCGGGAACGAGAGGCGGCACAAATTTCTATCTCATATGACCAAGAAGGGGACCTGGTGGGAATTTTTGAGTCAATGCCGCGCGTGTCTGTGGCAGTCTGTTCGCGAATGAATTTTTCAAATGATGTTAGTGCAAAGTTTGCAGGGTTGTTTATGAAGGCGGGCGTAAATGTAGGACAATGTGCACTCGGGACATCGCCGCTGAATCAATTTCCACTTGGTATTAGCATTTACCGCGCGGAAGAAAGCGTAACAGTCACAGCAACAGAATCCATCGTAAGGGCGCTTGCAGCAATTGGACTGGAGGCCAAAATCGTTCCGAGGCCGGTATGGAACGACGAAAGCGGTGCGAGATTTCCGCTCCATGTAATTTTCGGCCATCACCCTTTGATTCGCGAGACACCGTTAATCGCGACTCAGAAGGAACTAAGTCCTGTTAAACCGAAACCATCCAATCTGAGCAGTAGTTGGATAGATCCGAGGGTAAGCTACGAAGAGACAGAGCAGATGATTGAGGTTTTTGACAGCGCACCAAAGATCAAACTTCACATAACCTCATTAAGCTCTAAAGCATGTGAAGATGGCCAAGAAATAATGGAGCGTGCTGGATGGATTTGTGAAGCATTTAGAAAGAGCGGAATCAACGTAGAAATCTCATTTTGGGAGACGCTGGGAAGCATTCCATCCGGCACATCCATCTGGTGGGTTAAGAGTGGCTCAAACAATGATATGGTCGAACGAATCATTCGGGCTGTGGCAATAAAGGGCCTGCATCCGGTAGAAGTCCGACGACCAGTATCGGCCGGCGAATGCGAGATAGAACTAATGATTGGACGAAATCCAATGCGACTTTCTTGAGGCGCTGGCCTGGGCTGGCTTGTTTGGTGCCTTTGGCGCGCAGATGTTCAGGCCAACGGCCTGCCGCAAGCCAGCCCAGGGCAAGCGAGGAACGAGCGCCGCCCTGGGTCTGCGATCAATGGAATGCGCCAGCCCTGAAAGGGCGGGACACTGGATGCGTTTGGTCCTGTGCCGCCCTTTCAGGGCTCGTTGATTCGTGGCCGGCGTTCCCAAGGCGGTGCCTTGGGCTGGCTTGCTGAGGGCCTTTGGCCCATTCTTTGAGGGCATGCCGCAATCTCTGGCCCGCGTCGTCCTGCATGTCGCCTTTAGCACGAAGAATCGTGTTCCTTTTCTCAAAGACCAGGAACTCCGCGCTCGACTGCACGCCTACATGGCGGGTGTCCTGCAAAACATCGGGTGCGAACCCATCCTCATCGGCGGTGTCGAAGATCACGTCCACATCCTGTGCAACCTTTCCCGCACCGTCGCGATCGCCGGCTTGGTGGAAGAGGCGAAGAAGAGTCCGTCGAAATGGATGAAGGAACAGGGGTCAGCTTACGCAGACTTTTTCTGGCAAGGTGGATACGGCGCGTTTTCCGTCAGCCAATCGAACGTCGAAAAGGTCCGCGAGTATGTCGCGGGGCAGGAAGAGCATCATCGCAAGGTGTCTTTTCAGGATGAGTTCCGGGCGCTGTGCCGGAAGCACGGCGTGGAGATTGATGAGCGCTACGTTTGGGCCTGAACCGTCATCGGTGTCGGTCGTTGTTTCGCCCCGTTGGGGCTGGCAGATCGGTTTTGTCGTGGACCCAGGGCGGCGCTCGTTCCTCGCTTGCCCTGGGCTGGCTTGTTGATGGGCCTTTGGCCCGCAGCGGCGAGATGGAGCGGCAACTGGAGCAGCGCGGCCTCTGCCTGCGCCAGGGAGACAAGCTCGTCTTCCCGAGCCATTGCGGACGCGACCGTCCGGCGGTGCTGGAGCATCCGTCGGTCTTCGTGAGCTACGCGGTGAAGGGCTTTCTCGACGACATCTACGCGACGCTGGTGGTGAAGCTGGCGGACAGCGAATCCTTCCAACTCAAGGAACTCTGGCGCGATGCCGCGGACTTCGTGACGCTCGCGGGCGATCATCACATGGGGCTCAAGCTCACGCGCGAGAGCGGCAGCGAGGGGAGTATCAGCGTGTATTTCGGCAAAGGCGTGACGCAGCAGGAGCAGGTGATCTTTGCCAACTACATCCACGCGCACCTCCAGACCTCCTGCGAACAGGCGCAGCGCCTCCGGCACTACGTCTGCCCGAAGTGTCATGCGCCGAAAGGCAATGCGGAGGTGCTGATGAAGAAGCTGCTGCGCGAGAAGCAGAACGCCGACACGGAATGCGACGACTGCGGCGAGCGCTTCCCGCTGTGGGATGCGCTGGAGAAGAAGTTTGCCAGCGAGGCGGTGCGCGCGCAGGTCGAGCAACTGCAGGCCGATGATCTCGCGAAGCTGGATACCCGCCGGCGCGGGAAGCTGCTGGCGCTGGAGGTGGGCGCGCGCATCACCAGCGCCGATCAGAAGTGCTTCGAGATTCCGGCCACGGAGGACGAGGGGCTGGATATGGAGCTGGAATTCACCAATGACGACGGCGAAGGCACGGGGCGCCGGCTCTACCTGCAACTGAAGTCGGGCAACTCCCACCTCACGATGCGCAAGACCGACGGCGCGGAGATTTTCGCCATCAAGAAGCAGCGCTGGGTGGACTACTGGCTCCAGCAGCCGCATCCCGTGATGCTGGTGATCGGCACCTTCTCGGAAGACGACGAACGGGCGATTGGCAAGGACAAGCTGGAGTTCGCCGAGGTGCGCTGGATGGAGATCACGAGCGTGCTCAAGCGCGAAAGCCAGAATGGGACGAAGCCGGTGAAGCAGATCGAGTTCAAAGGCGAGCGGCTGGACCTGAGCAGTGTGCGACGGTGGCGGGAGCGGGTGCTGGTGTGAAAGGCGCAGTAGAGAAAGCTGACGACTGCGGAAACCATCACACGGATGGGCCGTGGTTTCGTCCGGCCTTGACCGCACTGCCGAAGCCAAGCCGCGTCGCTCGTCTGGCCCAGCGCTGCGTTTGCCCACCAAAATGAAAAGCGCCGGGATGTTTTCCATCCCGGCGCTGACAAAATTTGCGCTGCTGGGTCGCTTAGAAAACGATGCGGGCGCCCACGCTGATGCGGACGTTCTCTTCGCTCGTGGCACCGGCGGTCCAGACGTAGCGGCCTTCCGTGAAGAGGCCGAACGCCGGGGTCGCGCGCCATTCGATGCCGCCGCCCGCGTGCCAGGTGCCGCTGGTGGTGCCGTCGGCCT
>JAYWEB010000366.1:0-8160 GCA_043779575.1 Chthoniobacter sp.
AGATCGAGGATGCGGTCGAGGGTGTAACGGGCGCGCACGGTCTCGACGCCGGCGGCGGCCACGCGCTGCGCGAGCGCGGGATCGTCGAGCACGCGCTCCATGTGGGCGGCGAGTTCGGCGGGCTCGTTTTTGCGATAGACGAGCGCGGAGACGCCGGGCTCGACGACTTCGAGGATCGAGCCGTCATCCGCGCCGATGAGCGGCGTGCCGCAGGCCATGGACTCGATGATCGTGCTCGAAAATGGCTCGCCATAGACCGAGGAGAAAATGAAGGCCGTCGCGCTTTGCATGCGCGCGGTGACCTCCTCGCGCCGGATCAGCCCGAGAAAGGCGATGCGTTCCGCCACACCTTCGCGCGCAATCTGCGCATCGAGTTGCGCCTGGTAATGCGGCCGGTTCGAGACGCCGCCCAACTCGATCCTCCACGCCAGCTCCGGGCGTTTGCGCAGGAGCAGGCCGGCGGCGGCGATGACGTTGTGGATGCCCTTCGACGGGTCGATGCGGCCGGCGAGGAAAAACACCGGCGGCTGGGTGCGCGCGCGCTGCACGTCGTCCGCGAGCGGAAAGTCGATGCCGCGTGAAATGACGTAGCGGTGCGGCGCGGTGTGGCCGCGCGCCGCCTCGCGGTCGCGCAGAAAATCGCTGACGTAGGCGACGTGGCGAAACTCGATCCGCTTCTCCGCGGCATACCAGCCGCGCGTGCCGAGACGCATCGCGGTTTCGTAGCCGAAGACTTTTTTTCCAAAATGAAAAAAGTGGTCGGCGATGCAGGTGCTCCCGGCGTGCCAGAGAATCGGGATGCCGCGGCGCTGGATCGGCCCGGCCACGGCGAAGCTGATGCGCAGCAGGCCAAAGCAGTAGGCGAGATCGTATTCGCGCCCGCGCAGGAATTCCTCCATCGCCGGGACGTTCTCGCCCGCGACCCAGGTGCTCTCAAAAAGTTTCGCGACGCGGCCGAAGTGCCGCAGCGGCCCTTTCCTCTGCGTCACCGGCACGTAGCGGAAAAGCCGGTGAACCCACTCCGGGTCGCGGCGTTCGCCTTTGAAACTCGCGCGATAGCGGCTCGTGACGAGGTCGAGCTGATGCCCGCGTTGGCGGAGAGCCTGCGCGATTTGAAATGCGCGCAGCTCGAAGCCGCCGTCGAAATCGGGCGGGCATTTATTCGTGACGAGCAGGACGCGCAGGGGCCGGCTCATCGCGGTTTGGCGGAGGTGGCCGCCGGGGTGAGTTCCGGCCCCGCGGCTTCATGCACCCCGCTGGCACCACGGGCCACGGCTCCGATGTCGCGGGAAAGGCCGGGCAGATCCGCGGCGGCGACACCCGCCTCGAGGGCGGGGCTTTTTGCCTCCAGTTTGAAATTGCGCCGCGACGGAGCGGTGAGCCCGAATTCGCTCGCACGCTCCACGACCCGGCCTTTCGGGCCGGCGAGGCGCCGGTCCGCGCGGGGCGCGTCGTCGGAGGCGGGGGCGACGAGATTTCCGTCGAACTCCATGCCCGACAGATCGGCGGCCTCATGGTAGCGCGCCGGGGTGAGCTCGCGCGTGACGATGAGATTGTTGAGCACGCGCACGCCGTCGATCCGGCGGAAGGGCAGGCCGGTGAAAGTAAAAAAATCCGAGAGCGGGAGGATGATGGTGTTGTTGTGGACGGTCAGGCCGCCGGGGATTTTCACGGGCGTCTTCGGCACGTTTTGCATCTCCGGTTTGCTCCAGTTGGTGTCGGCGCAGTTCAGCTCGATGCACCCCGGCCTCACGCCCAGCCCGAGCCACAGCTTGCCGCCGCGCACCGTGGAGGTGACCACGTTGTGGTCGAAAGTGAGCGGGCCCGGCCACGGGGTGCCGCCTTTCGGATCCCAGGAAAACGGCTCGAAGACGTCGGCCAGGTAATTGTCGTGGGCGCGCAAAGTGCCGCAGTGGTCGCCGGTCTCGATGCCATTGTCCACCAGCCGCTCAAAGGTATTGAAGGCGATCTCCACGTCGCGCGCCGCGCCGAGCGACCAGTGCGAGAGTCCGTCCACGCCGTCGTGGATGTAGTTCCGTAGAATCTTCCAGCGCGCGCCGACATGGAGCGCGAGGCCGTATTCGTAAGTCGTGGTGCCGCCCCGCACGCTCCAGAAATTCGTCCCCAGCTTCGGCACCGGCGTCCCGGCCGCGCGCCGGGCATTGACGCGGGCGACGATGTCCTCGACATCGGCGAAGACGGGCTCCTGCGTGAAGTCGCAGCGCTCGATGGTCACGTCGTCGGTGGATTTGCCGGCGGCGGCCACCCGCCCCGCGACACCGGTGCGACAGCCGATGAACCAGCAGTTGCGCACCGTGACCTCGCCGCTCTCGACGAAGACGCCGCAGAGGCCGGGCGTTTCAAAGGTGAAGCCGTCGAGGATGACGTGCGCCGGGCCCGCGCCGCGCACGGCGAAATTGGCGTCAAAGGGCGCGTCCATCCGCCGGGTCGCACCACTGCCACCGCCCGCGGGTGCGGCTTTCATCACATGGGTCGCCGGGGAGAGGCCGCCGTATTTCCGGTTCAGCCTGACGTAGAGTTTGCGGGCCTTTTCATCGTAGGCAAAACCCTGCGGCGGTCCGGGGAAGGTTTTGCTCAACTCCAGGGTGTCGAGTTCCGCGAGGGTCGGGTAGGGGAAAAGATCGATGTCGTCCGCGAGCACGCGCGCCGGGCGGTGGGCCAAACTCGTGGAATAGATTTCCGGATGTTCCGGTTCGCTGGCCCAGGCATTCCGCCGCTCGCGCAGGTCGCGGTTGGCCCCGGTGATGATCACGCGCCCGCGGGCCACCTGATCCGCGCTGAAGCGGATCGGCTGTTCGGCGGTGCCCGCCTTTTGCAGCACGGCGCTTTCGTGATAGACGCCGGGGTGGACGATCACGCTGTCTCCCGCAGCGACCTGCCCGCACGCTTGCGCCAGCGTTTTCCAGGCAGTCGCCGCGGTCGCGCCGTCGCGGCTGTCGCTGCCGGTGAGGACATCGACGTGATAGGTCGCAGCGTGGCCGGCTGGCATGAGCAGCAGCGCGGCCGCCAGAAGGGTGAAGCCTGTTTTCATCGGATGTGGATGGCTGGGTTGATTCGCTAAAGTGCCGGGCGAAGACGTCCGGCAGAGCCGGGTTTTACCAAGCTTTTGATCTTGGGGCCGCGCCGCAAAATCGCCAGCACTGCCGCGCGCGGCAACCCGAGCACACCCAGGAACCAGGCGGTCTGGAGCACGCGTTCCTGGAGCGGCAGCGGGCCTGCGCCCCACACCGCGCGGACGGCCATGCGGGCGAGGCTCGCGGCGGTGTCGCTGGTCTTCGGGTGCTGCGCGCGGTCGGTCTTCCACGAGAGCGTACGCAGCTTCAGCCGCTGGTAGTAGCGGTAGCGAGCTTCGTCGCAGTGGGTGATGCCGAGCCGGCGCAGTTCGGCGGTGAAGACCGCGTCGTTCTGCCACTCGCGGGCCATGAGGTAGCGCACGCGCGGCACATCCGCGGAGAGGATGTTGCCGAGGGAATCGTTGTTCCCGTGGACGCGGTAAATGCCCAGCGGTTCCTGAATCGCCGTGAGCGGGCCGTGGAAGACGACGCAGTTATTGAGGTAGGCATCGGCGGCATAAACGTACGGCGGCTCGGGCATGGGCAGGACTTTTTCCAGCGCCCAGCGGGCATAGGCGCTGCCGCTCGTCGCGGGAGTTACGTAGCGGCCATCGTGGATGAATGTGCGCCATACTTCGCCCGCGGGCAGCGTCTGCCCGGCGCGCGGTTCGGTGCCGGTCTCGCGGCCGGCGGCGTCGATCCGCGTGAGGCGGAAGTGGACCTTGGCGTTGCGCGGATTCCACTCGGCGACAATGCGCCCGACGGCGTGCGGGTGGAGAAGATCGTCGGCATCAAGGAAGATCACGATGTCGCCGTGGCTGGCGGCGAGGCCGGCATTGAGCGCGGAGCCCTGTCCGCCGTTCACCTTAAAGACCCTGCGGATGCGCTCGCCGAACGCCGCCAGCACCTCGCGGGAGTTATCCGTCGATCCGTCATCGACGACGATGGTCTCGACGCATGGGTAAGTCTGGTGGAGCGCGCTTTCGACAGCTTGCGCCAGGAAGTGAGCGTAATTGTAGTTATTAACCACGATGCTGACGAGCAGCTCCTTGGCGCTGGCATTGGGTGTCGTTTCCATCAGAGCGGGGGACAAGGGCGGGGGCTGTCCGGCTAAGGCATGGCTGCCAGTTTCATTTCGCGCAAGGCGCGCAACCGGCCCCGCAGCTTGGCTGCGAGATGATCGCGCGTGCTGCGGTCGCCTTTGAGCGTCGCCAGCCAGACGGCCGCGCGGCGCTTCATAATATCGTGGGGCTGGGGTTTCAAGAGGCCCCTTTTGCCCATCAGGATGGTGCCGGTGTAGGAGCCACCCTCGACGATGCTCTGGAGATAGTTGCGCTCGAGACGGCGTTGCGGGATGACATGGGTAAGTCTGAGCTTGGTCAGAATCCCGCAGCCCAGGCCGAGGTCACAGGCGGTAAAGGCCATCTCGATGTCGTCGCCACCACCGAAAGACAGTTCGCCGACGCGGCCGAAACTCAGACGGCTGGGGTCGCGCCGGATGGACTCGCGAAAGGTCTCCGCGACCTGCCGGGTCAGGCAGAGGCCCGCGCCGAAGGGGACGGTGTCCCATTGGTAGCCATTCGACCAGATGTCGCGCGGCACTTCCCGCAGCGCGAGCGCACTGAGAAAGGGTTTGCTCCAGGGTTCCGGCGGCGTCTCAAACTCCGGCATCACGCAGCCGCCAAAGGCGCCGAGATGCGGCGAGGTCTGCATGATGGTGAGGGCGTTTGCAAGGTAGTCGGAGGCGAGGAGATTGTCGTCATCGACAAAGACGATTAACTCCCCCGTGGCTTTTTCCAGACCACACAGCCGCGCGATCATGTGGCCGAGCTTGGGCTCCTGGACGATGCGGGCCTGGGGATGCCAGGAGAGATCGAAGACCTCGCCGACCGGCACCTTCGAGCCATTGTCGATGACCAGCAGCTCCCAGTCGGACAGGGGCAGCGTCTGCGCCCGGAGCGCGGCGAGGGTGCGCTCAAAGATCCGCGGGATCGAATTGTGGCTGCAAACGATGACGCTGATCCGTTTCTGACTCATGGCTTACCTTCTTTACTCCTCCCGGAAAAGCGACTGTGCCAAGCCCGGCCCAGAGCGCGGCCCACCTCGCCGATCGCGGCACGGACATGAATCTGGCGGGTCATATTTTTGAGAAAGAGATCCGGGTGGACGACCCGGGAAGGGATGGGAGAATTCCTGGCACACGCCGCCTTTAGGCTGGCCAGCCTGTCTAACTTGTCGGCATGGACGTAAAGCATGAGGTTTTGCTTATACCACCAGATAAGATCGCTGCGGTCCCAGATAAGTTGCCGGATCTCTTCAAAGGGGACGAAGCCATGTCTGGCAAACTTCCCGGCCCAGTATTCAGGCCACTGTTCATTGATGTGATCCTTTCCACCCTGATAGGGAATGGCCGCGCTCCAGATAATCATGGGAGCCAGCCGGGTGAGGGACGCGACCAGTGAGTCGGCGGAGCCATCGGGAATGTGTTCGGCAAGCTCCGTGCAAAGCGCTAGGTCAAAGGTCCGCTTGAGGTCGAAAGGCTGGGAGCAGTCCACGCTGGTGAATTCCGATTCGGAAATCAGGATCTTGCTGCGATCCACCCAGGCACCGTCGGCCCCGACAATGTCGGTGAGACCCTGCTCCTTGCAGACATAGAGCCATTCGCCATAGCCGCAGCCTATATCCACCGCCGACCGGATGGGGCCGGCTTCCGCCAGGAGAACGGGCAGCACGGTGCGCGCGGCATTCACCGCCGCCCGCGATTCATCGTTGTCGCGCGGGTAGCGATAGGAGGGATCGCTGTTGGCCGGCAGGGTAGCAGTCTGTGGTGGCATGGGTTTTCTATCTCTAGGCGACGGGTGAAAACGAAGCAGCGGGCTCAACCGAGTGGGAAGAAGGGTGGGTGGGTGCGGCCAGTTCCTTCTTTTTGATGAAGTAACAGACGCCGTTCAGATATTGTTGGACGGTGTCTTCCAGTTCATTCCGCGAGAGGTAGTCATGGATCGCGCGCGAGCAACCGGCCCAGGTATAGTAGTCGTCGATAATGATGGCCCCGCCGGGCACGACATGGGGGTAGAGATGGACGAGACATTCCATGGTGGAGTCATACCAGTCGCCGTCGAGCCGCAGGACGGCGATGCGGTCCTCGGGCTGGAACTTGGGCAGGGTTTCATTGAACCAGCCTTTGACGGTGGCAAAGCGCGAGGCGCCGGCGAGATTCATGGCGTCCTGCGCCCATTTTTCCTCCGCCTTGCAGTTGTCGAAATAGACTGCGCCGTCCTTGTTGGCCTGCCATGCGAGGGCGGCTTCGCCGTCGGCGGCCTTGGCTGGAGGGAGACCTTCGAAGCTGTCGAAAAGGTAGTATTGGCGGCCGGTCCCGAAGACGGTGGCGATGCCGGCCATCATCCCACCCCGCCAGACACCACATTCGACGATGAGGCCGGGAACGCTCTTAAAGCGTTCGGCGACGAGCAGGTTGAGGATGTAGGTGCGCGGGGTAATCATCGTGAACCGCCGAAAGCGGCGGTAGATGAAAAAGTCGCGCACGATACGGCTGAGCAGGTGGATGATTTTGATAACGGCTTTCATGTTTCGCGCGGCGGGTCTCAGCGTTTCACGACGGTCGGTGCTTCCTGGCCGGCTGGCGGGCTCTGGTGCCTGGGCCTGAGCATTTGAGCGTAGCCGAGGAGGTCTTTGAAAAGGTGCGGATGCAGGAGGTAGAGGAGCGTAGTATAGACGAGCATGCCCAGGATGAGGGAGAGGGTCAGCACATAGGTCCAGGGGAGGGTGTGCTGGATGAGGGCTTTGAAAGCATAGATGGCCGCGACCATGCCGAGGGAGGCAAAGGTCTGCGCCTGGATGCGCCGCCAGTATTCCGCGAGGCGAATCGGGATCAGCTTTTTGAGGATGATGAAATCGACGGGCAGCAGGACGTAGGCGCGGATGGTGGAGGCGAGCGCGACGGCCACGATGCCGTGCTTCACGACGGCGAGGAAAAGGACGAGATTGATGCCGACGTGGAGCATGACGAGGTAGAGATGCCAGTTGGGCCGACCCATGGCGCGGAGGGCGGCACCGTGAAAGAAGGTCAGCGAGTAAAGGAGGCCCATGCACATCATGGCGCGAAAGACCGGCACGCAATCGAGCCATTTTGCGCCGAAGCAAAGGGTGATGATTTCCGGGCAGAGGATGGTGGCCCCGAGGAACGCTGGGAAGGACAGCGTGGTCGCGGCCTCGATCGCGCGATAAAAGCCGGAGACGAACTTGGCGGGCTCGGTTTGCAGCCGGGCGAAGGTGCTCAAGGCGACCCGGCTGATGGAGGAGACGAATACGGTCATCAGCGCCTGATAGAAGCGGCTGCTGATGCTGAAGAAGCCGAGGGCGATGGGACCGAGATGCAGGCCGATCAGAAACTGGTCGGAGCGTTTGTTGACGACATCCACCACGTTGACCGCAAAGATATTGACGCCAAAGCGAAACATTTCCCCGCAATGTGCGGTGGAAAAGCGCCAGCGCGGACGCCAGTGGCCGGCGGTCCAGAGGATGGCGACGCTGATGAAGGCGTTCACCAACTGGTAGGCGACGAGGCTCCAGACACCGTAGTGGAGCAGGGCGAGCGTGATGGCGACCACGCCGGCCGTAGTGGACGCGGCCAGCGTGCGGAGCGCGAGCGAACGGTAGCGCATCTCCCGCTGCATCACGGCGCTTTGCACGGTGCTGAGTGAGCCGAAGAGGAGGCTCGCCGAGAGCCATTGGACGACGTCCGACAACTCGGGGCTGCCGAACAGTGCGGCGACCCAGCGGGAGCAGAAAAGCGTGAAAAGACCGAGCGCCGTCCCGAGGAGGAGATTGACCCAAAAGACCGCGTCGAGGTGCTCGGCCTCGAGTTTTTCTTTCTGCACGATGGCTTCAGTCAGACCCTGTCTGATAACCATCTGCATCGCGGCGATGTAGATCGACGCGAGGGCCATGAGGCCGAAATCTTTGGGCTCAAGGAGGCGGGCCAGGAGAATAAAGACGAGGAGGGAGATACCCTGATCGCTCCAGGTCTCGATCGAGGACCAGGCGACGCCTTTGATCGTCTTGC
>JAYWEB010000367.1:0-3304 GCA_043779575.1 Chthoniobacter sp.
AACGTCAGCTTCCGCGACCACGATCGCCGCCGCGCGGGCGACGAGTTTTTCTACGCCGTGGCGACGGAAGATCTCGGCTGGCTCCGCGTGCATGGCGGCTGCGCCTCGCAGGATGGCAACGCGCTGCCCTTCGCGGGCATGGACAAAACCTTCCGCTCCACGAAGAGCGTCGCCGCGAGCGATGGCAAGGCGGTCGCGGACGGCAAGTCCGGCAAGACGACGATGGAGACGAAGACCATCGACCTCTTCACCCTGCGCGGCGACGTGATCGAGCAGCGCGATGCGAGCTGGCTCTACTCCGCGGGCGTGCTCGTGCCGGTCGGCAAATACTTCGTCTTCGAGACGTGGGCGAATTTTCCCGACAACGGCGACAGCCCCTCGTGGACGATCAAGGGTAACTTCGTCATCCGCTTCTAAACCACCTCACCCATCACCATGAAAAAAACCACACTCCTCCTCCTCGCCTTCGTTGCGAACTTCGCCTCCGCAGACATCGGCATCATCTCGCCCGCTGACGCGAAGAAGCTCATCGAGAATCCTGACGCGAAGCAGCGGCCCATCGTGTTCGACACACGCGGCGGCTACAAAGATTACTTTCGCGGCCATCTGCCGACGGCGCATCACCTCGAATTCGACACGCTGCGCGGCACTGACAAGGCCGTGCCGGTGCAGTATCTGCCGGATGATTTGACGAAAGCGCTGCTCACTCGCGCGGGCGTGGACAAGGATCGGCTGCACCTCGTGTATGCCACCGGCGCCGAGCTGCCGAACGACGAAATCCTCAGCAGCACGATGGTGGTTCATGTGCTGGAAAAGTTCGGCGTGAAGGACATCAAGATTGTCGATGGCGGCCTGCCCGAGTGGAAGAAGCAGGGCTTCAAGCCAGAGCAGGACTACTTTGGCAATCCGACCGGCCATCTCCCGGTGAAGATGAACCTCGGGATCGCCGCTAACATCGACGATGTGCAGAAACATGTGGGCAAACCCGGCAACCTTTTGATCGACGCGCGCCCGCTCAATGAGTTCCAGGGCGAGGACGAACTCTGGCTGCGCAAGGGCCACATTCCCGGCGCGATCAGCTTTCACTGGGCGCGGCTGATGGAGAAGGACAACACGCACAAGTTCAAGCCGTTCTCCGAGACGAAGGCGGAGCTGGAAAAGGCGGGCATCACGCCGGACAAAAACATCATCTGCTACTGCGGCACCTCGCGCGAAGGCAGCCTGCTGCGCTTCTATCTCAAGCACGTCGCCGGCTACCCGAACGTGCGTCTCTACGAAGGCGCGTGGAAGGAATACGTGTGGCTCAAGGACAAGTCACTGCCCGCCGAGACCGGCGGCGAGCCTGCGGGAAAGTAGGCGCGCTTGCTCATCGCGCTGCTCATCCTCGCGGCGTGTTTCGTCGCCTTTACCAATGGCGCGAACGCGAATTTCAAAGGCGTGGCGTCGCTCTATGGCAGCGGCACCACGAGCCTGCGGGTCGCGCTATGGTGGGGCACGGCGGCGACCTTCGCAGGCGCGCTCGCGGCGCTGTTCTTCGCGCAGGGATTGTTGAAGGCGTTCAGCGGCAAAGGACTCGTGCCGGATGCGCTCACGCAGTCGCCGGACTTTCTGCTCGCCGTCGCGCTCGGCGGCGCGCTCACGAGTTTTCTCGCGACGCGGCTGAGCTTCCCCGTCTCGACCACGCACGCGCTCACCGGCGCGCTGGTCGGCGCGGGTCTCGCGAGCGGCGACCATACGGTGAAGCTCGCCGCGCTCGGAAAGACCTTCGTGCAGCCGCTCCTGCTCAGCCCCGTGCTGGCGATCATCGTCGGCGCGGCGATTTACTTTTTGCTGAAAGCGGTGCGCCTGCTGCCGGATCACCGCACGCGCACGCTCGACGCGCTGCACTTCCTGAGCGGCGGCGCGGCGAGCTTCGCGCGCGGGCTGAATGACACGCCGAAGATGGCCGCGCTGCTGCTCGTCGCGCAGGCGCTCGATCTCCGCTGGGGCATCCTCGCCATCGCGGTGATGACAGCGCTCGGCGGCCTCATCGACGCGCGGAATGTCGCCGAGACGCTCGCGAAAAAAGTGACCGGCATGAACCCCGGCGAAGGCTTCGCCGCCAACCTTGCGACGGCGCTCCTCGTCAGCACCGCGAGCTTTCACTCGCTGCCCGTGAGCACCACCCATATCAGTGTCGGCTCACTTCTTGGCATCGGCTGGGTCACAGGCAAAGGCCACTGGCCGAAAGTCGGGCAGATCGTTCTCTCATGGCTCGTCACGCTGCCTTGCGGCGCGGCCATAGCGGCGCTGGTCACATCTATTTTCCGCCTCCGCTGAAGGGACGCTGGCCACCTCCCCTCCAGCGGCGGGATTTCCCAATTGGCCGTTACGCCTTTGGCGCTGCCGCTGCCGCTGCCGCGGCTTTGGCTTGGGCGTCGGCGATGGTTTTTTCCAGCTCGGCGAGGTCGGGGTTGCCCTCGGCGATCTGGATGCCGCCTTTGTCGGAGATGAGCAGGTTGAGCAGCGTGTTGATGAGGTTGAGCGAAGACCCTTCGCCGCCTTTTTCACCGCCGGTGATGAAGACGCGCTCAGGCACGAGCGGCTGGGTGCTCTTGCTGAACTGGTCGCTGAGATGGTTCAGCGAGAAGAGGCGCGCATCGCCGTAGGCTTTGATCTTTTGCAAAAAGACCGCGGCTTCCGCGAGGCCGGTCTGCGAGATACGCGCGGCCTCGCCTTCGCCGAAGAGGCGCTGCGATTGCGACTGGCCTTCGGCGAGCGCGATGTCGCGTTTCGCGAGACCCTGGGCCTCGGCGAGCTGGGCTTCGCCGCGGTTGGCGGCGACCTCGATTTCGATGCGCGATTGCGTGAGCTGCGACTGGCGCTCGGCGGCGGCTTGCGCCTGCATGAGTTCTTTCAAATGCACCGCGGCTTCCTGCTGCTTGGAATAAGTTTCACGCTGCTCCTGGGCGAGGCGGCGGACGCGGAGCTGGTCGAACAATGTTTCAATCGGGTCGATGCCGCCGGGCAGCAGGCGGCCGGTCTCGGGGCGGCCGATGAGGACGGCGACGCAGTTGATGTCGAAGTCGGTGAAGCGTTTGCCGAGTTCGGCGGTGGCGCGCTTTTGGATCTCCTCACGATGGGTGAGGAGGTCGAGCATGTTGGAGCTTTGCGCCACGTCGCGGAAGTAGGCGGTGAGCACGGGGTCGAGCGTTTGCGTGATGAGCCGGCGCACGTCGCCGAAGCGCTGCACGACGCTGGGCGCTTTTTGGTAGTCGATGTGCAGGACGAGCGAGAGCGGCAGGAGCGGCTCGTAGCCGTCGGC